>DAOLFI010000915.1:0-1846 GCA_035326385.1 Niabella sp. | reverse complement strand
ATGAACTGAATGTATGGCGTAATGAGGAAGATTTTAAGCATGTTTTTTTGATGCCCCAGTATCTGAAAAAACATAATGGTGTGGATATGCGTACAGAATTGTTTGGCCATGTTTATGATGCTCCGTTTGGTATAGCGCCCGTAGGCCTGCAGGGACTAATGTGGCCCAATGCGCCCGAAATTCTTGCAAAGGCTGCTTTCAGGCATAATATTCCTTATGTATTAAGTACAGTGTCAACCAGCAGCATAGAGCGCGTTGCGGAGCTTACAGAAAGTAAGTTCTGGTTCCAGTTATACCATCCTACAGAAAATTCCCTGCGCGATGACATCCTGCGCCGTTTAGACGAAGTAAATTGTCCCGTGCTGGTAGTATTGATTGATGTGCCATCCTTCGGCCTTCGTTACCGGGAAATAAAAGCAGGCCTTTCCATGCCGCCCAAAAATACGATCAGCAATTTTGTGCAGGCTGCTATGCACCCGTTATGGGCAATAGAAACGCTGAGGGTGGGCATTCCTTCCTTTGCCACTTTAAAACCATACATGGAAAAGGGACTGGATATGAAGCAGCTGGGGAAGTTTATGAATGCAACATTTACAGGCCGTGTAGATGCAGATAAAGTGCAGGCGATAAGGGATAAGTGGAAAGGTAAGCTGGTAGTAAAAGGGGTGGTAAGCGAACAGGATGCTGAAATATGCGCTAATATTGGTGTGGATGGTATTATTGTTTCCAACCATGGCGGCAGGCAGATAGAAGCCGGTGAGTCTACCATAAAACCATTAAAAGGATTGGTTGAAAAATTCGGCAGCAAATATAAGGTGATGATTGACAGCGGCCTTCGCTCCGGTCCTGATATTGGCCGGTCATTGGCCTGTGGCGCCGATTTTACTTTTATGGGACGGCCGTTTATGTATGGTGTTGCGGCACTGGGCAAGCAAGGCGGAGATCACACTATTGCTATGTTCAAAGCGCAACTAAAGCAGGTAATGGAGCAGGTTTGCTGCGAAACTATAAAAGATTTTCCGGCAACGCTGATACAATAAGGATAAGATACGTTATATAATATATTTACTAAATACCGAGCAATGAACCGATCCGTGTACATTATTTCGCCATCTGCACAAAGTGGGAAATTATTGATAAGCCTGGGGTTGATGCAGATGCTGCATCGTACCACAACCAAAATCGCCTATTTCAAGCCATTAATTGAAACCAAAGAAGTTAAGGATAATCATATTGATACTATTCTTACCCATTTCAAAATAAATATGGCCTATGAAGATGCGTATGTATTTACGAGGGCTGAATTAAGTGAGCTCGAAAACCAGGGCAAGATCAATGAAGTATATGAGCACATCATTAACCGGTATAAAGACCTTGAATCAAGATTTGATTTTGTTCTGGTAGAGGGAAGCGATTTTAATGAAGAAGGTTCCATTTTTGAGATAGATTTTAACGCCTCACTGGCACAAACACTTGGTATTCCTGTACTGCTGGTTACAAAAGATAGTTTTGATACAACTGCTGAGCTGGTAAGCAATGCCATAGCTGAAGTACATTCCTTTATTGCAAAAGATATCAATATTATCAGCCTGTTTGTAAGCCGCTGTACCAAAGATGTGCAGGAAGTAAAACAAAAGCTGGAACGGTATCTTTTAGACAAAATAGAAGTGTCTGTTATTCCTAATAATTATGAGCTTACCAAGCCCAGTATGCAGGAAATAGCAGAGCATCTGAAAGCGCATATCCTGTTTGGCGGTGATAAGCTGGAAACTATAGCCAAAACTTCTATCATTGGAGGTATGCAGTTGGGTAATTATCTGCCCCGTATGCAGGAAGATTGTGTTTG
>DAOLFI010000914.1:0-1848 GCA_035326385.1 Niabella sp. | reverse complement strand
CATAACCCGAATCACCGGCAAAATAAATAGAACATTTAAGATCATTATTGCTTTCAATTATAAAGCCACCCCAAAGCGTTCTACAAAATGGTTTAAATATCCTTTTTGAATAATGTTGAGCAGGCACAAAAAATATGTTTACTTCATTATAAGAAAATTTTTCATACCACTCCAGACAAACAATTTTATTTTTTCTTTCACACCATTTTTCAAGCAGTAAACTCATCCCCAAACCGGCTATTATTATTGCCTCTGGATTGTTCTTAAACAGTTTTTTCAGAGAGGCAGCATTGCAATGATCTGCATGATCATGGGAAATTAAAATAAGATCTATCGATGTAAAATAATCCGGATCAGTAACGAGGGAAGTATGTCTGAAATATGGAAAAGTATTATTAAAATGAGGGTCGATTAAAATTCTAACCCCATTTAGCCGAATATAAAAAGATGCATGACCTAACCACATTATACAATTATCCTTATTAAGAAAATCTTTAGTCCGATTGTAAATAACCGGAAAACGCATACACATATTCTTAAGTAAATTAACCGCATGGCCTGGTAACCATTTAAGAATCCGGCAATAGCTGAAAAAAAACGGAAACTCCAGATTTACAAACTGTTTTTTATCATTTAAGGGAATTCCTTTATATCCGGAAGGACACTTATATTGTTTTCCTTTATTAGGTGTAATATAGTTAGATGCAACTGGTATTTTGGCTTTGCTGGCAACACACATAAAATCAGGTATTGGTTTATGCATACAAACATAATAGTAAATAACCAACTCTTCCCGCTTTTCCAACCCCGTGTTTTCACTGTATTATATTCCCGTTTTATCCTCCGGTAAAATCAGGAGATTATACGTTTGTTTCAGGGCTATGCATTGCTGCATTTTTGTGATGAGAAACGGGGAGGATGAAGCAGAAAGCTAAAGGCCGAAGGCTGGAAGTAGAAAGCAAAAGCCAAACAGCATTAAGCTTTAAGCCTTACGCTTAAGGATGGATTCAGGCTACCGGATACTGGAAGCTCATTCATAGTTAATAACCTATCGTCTAAATACTAAAATCTAATAATTCAAAAATCGAACAAAATGAAACAAACTATCAAAACACTCACAGCATTAGTACTTGGCATTACTATTCTTTTCTCCTGCAGTAAGGACAATGACGAAGCTAAAGGAAAATCTAAAACCGAACTGCTCACTAATGGCAGCTGGAAATTAGCCGCTTACACTTCTAACCCGGCCGATGACTGGGATGGTGATGGCGTAAAAGAAACCGATTTTTATAAAGTAATGGAGACCTGTGAAAAAGATGATATTACAACATTCAAAACCAACGGAGATGTGGTTTTTGATTATAAAACCTTATGCGATTATGATAGCGGGCCGCAAACTGAAACTGAAAAGTGGGATTTTACCAACAACGAAACAACCCTCAGGATCAAATATAACGACACTGACATAGATACCTACCAGATTGTTGAGCTCACAGCATCTACGCTTAAGGTCAGGGATACCTACACTTACGAAGGCATTACCTATACCGAAGAGATAACCTATACTCATTAGGAGTCTAAAATATGAAATGCTGAATGTAAAATGAAATACACATAAAAAATAGCTGCAAAGCTGTACATACTGCAATAACAGCCAGTGTCAACTTCTCAGCACTGTTCTGTACCAAACTATAATAAAAGAGGAAGCAGGACCGCCTGGTTCACCAACCTATGATCTGCATATTAAATACTAAAATCTAAATACAATCAAAATGAAACCAGCTATTTTACTTATACTTATTATTACTTCAGCCGCAACCATTACCAACGCGCAGGACAGGCGCTCCC
>DAOLFI010000913.1:0-1851 GCA_035326385.1 Niabella sp. | reverse complement strand
TGTTTTTTATATGTGCAGCTCAGATAAATATTTTAAGATATATATTGTCTGGCGGACAGTATTAACCATAAAGCAGCCTATTACAGGCAATGGAGAATCGGTAATCGCTGCGCCTGACGGCTTGCAGCTAATAGCCAATGCCTCGCCGCAAATCGGCAAATTATGAAATCAGAAATCCTGATCCGGCTTGTGAGGCAAGAACCCGGCTTTGAAGGTCATTATTTCATTAACTCCCAATAAACTCCGCCCTTTTTGTCATAGCGGACTAAACCTCTTGTTTTGCTCCAATATAATTTCGATACAAAATTGCTTCTATTATAAAAATCTTTTCCATAATCATCAGGATAGATTATATAAACATCATCGTATTTCCCATAAGATGTTTCTACTGATACAAGATTTACATTGCTCAAGCTATCTATTTTAACAGAGCTGATCCTGTAAAAACCGGCTCCCTCTGCTGATAAATCAAATGCAAGTTCTGTACGGTTGTCCTTTGCCCGTTGTACTTTAAAAAAGTAATAGCTGCGTCCGGTATTTCGATTGTTTCGCCCAAAATGATTACAAAAAACCGACACCTCTTCATATTTTATTCCGTTCAATGCCTGGGCTTCAGGATAAGCTAAAAGCGTATCTTTTTTTAAAATAAAAAGCGTATCGGTTTCTTCTAAATTAGATTTAAACACAAGTGTTTCATCACCTTTGTATGGCATCCAGGAATAATCTTCTTCCGATAACTTGTTTGTCTGTCCGCAAGATACCAAAAACAATAAAGAGAGTAGAAACAAGATTAGTTGCTTTTTCATAATTTTTTATTCATGAACAGTTACTGTAATACCTAAGCTTTTCTACTGCCTTGGATCGGGCCACCACAAACTGAAGCTTTAGAATATTACTGCTCTTCCGTTAGCCTATATACAACATCATCGCTTTTTAACAGCTCACCATTCTTTCTAACTTCTGGCTTTACAGCCCTGGTTCGTGTCTCTACGAACCACTGCTAAACAACTTCCCACAAATCTGCCCTAAGATTGGGGTGCATTATATCTAATTGTTATGGCAATTTCAAACTTTCGGGAATTGGGTTACCATCAACCCATTTGCGAAAATCTTCTGCATTTAGAGGTCCCATAAGACTATCATTGTGTAGATCTAAAACCCAATAACTTACTTTGTTCTCAATCATCTTATTAAAAGCAGTTCCTTTTCGGTCTACAATATCACCAGCTATTATATGAGCAGCTTCTGAATCACTGTACTGCTTGGCGGCCTCTTTAAATTTTAAAAAGTAGTAATAATTCAAGCTATCAGCTATTATAAATCGCTTCCTTTTACCCTGAAAAGTGGAGTCAAATTTTTCAGGATTTTTCATATAATAGTTATAGTCATTAAATCGTTGACTTATGTCAGAAGCTAAGATTGATATAATCGCATCTTTATTTGCAATTTGCTTTGCAATTATATAGCTCTCATTAGACCTATAATCAACTACTTTGGGATAGATTCTATTTATGTAATCGTTTCCTGTATTAAAAATCATACTAAGGCTTACATTATTACTACTAAAAACATAATCGTTTCCCAAGTGAGTGTACGGGATTGGCTCACAAGAAGTAATAAAAAAGAGCATAGAAATCGCTACAAGTCTTTTTTTCATCATTTTATTATATATAGGTTGAAGTATAAGCTGCTGCCCTACCGCCCTGGCTCATGCCCACGAACACCAAATATCCCCAAATATTTCCCCTAAATCCTGATCACGGCCCGTAAGGCACGAACCGGTATTCTAGATTATCAATAATTCGTTTTACTCAGGATACCCAAAAATATAATCCTATTGTTATCAAAGAA
>DAOLFI010000912.1:0-1853 GCA_035326385.1 Niabella sp. | reverse complement strand
GGAAAGTCAATCCCGTAAATAATGGTTTTAGAAAATACCGGAATATCGTTAGCTGTCTGGTTACAGCTCCCCATTTTTGGGTATTTTTTAATCATGGCAGGTATTTACGTATAATGGTTGTAATTTGTAGCTATGTACAGGATGGGGATAACGATGATAGTATTTTGTCTGATGATGTCAGCGTGTATTGCTGGTGGAACCCGTGTGTTTATTACTACACCAGAGCAACTGGCAATACCTGGAGATGCTCCCCCAATGTTATTATCGAATAATAAGGTGTACGCCCTGCAGGATACTATCTACATTAATAAAAACGAATTTGCTAAAAGCAGGAACTATGGGTTTAACTTAAAATCAGGAAGCCAAACACAATGGATTCGGCTCACTGTTTACAATACGGATACTACAGAAACGGAAGCAATTGCAGAGCTGACGAATCCGTTTTTAAACCATGTAAAGTTCTATGCAACTATCGCAGGAAATATATCCGATAGTCTTATTACCGGCTCTGGGTACGATTTTAGCCGCCGGTATAAAGAGCATCCGAATTTTTTGTATAGTATGCTCATACCGGCCAAAAGCGCTATTCATTGCTATATCAGCATCCAGACAGGCAATGTATCGGGCGATTTCAGGCTGATAGTGTGGAACAAAGAAAAAAGGAACGAATATCAGCTATCGGAAACAAAATATCTCAGCTATTTTTTTATTATTAATATCAGCTTTTTACTTCTTATAGGGCTGGCTATATCTTTAACCCGGCAGCGGTATCACTGGTATTATTTCATCTATGCATTATTTGGGTTTATATACATCTATGCAGAAGTAGGGCTTGGGTTTAAGAACATCTGGCCGCATCATCCCAAGGTACAAAGTATATGTATCTTACTTATTGCAAACATTTACCAGATATTCGGGCTACTGTTTGTAAGAAAGTATTTTAATACAGCAGAGCGTTTGCCTGTTACTGATAAAATACTTAATATCCTTATTATTACCGGGCTGGCATTTGAAATAACGGTTGCCGGAGGCCTGCTGTTTCAATACACGCTGCCTAAATGGTTCGTGCTGGTGAACACTTTATTATTTGTGCTGTCCGGCTTTGCTGTATTTTTAGTGGCGGCATTATCTGTAAAGTTCAAAACGCTAAGGTCTGATGCGATATGGTTTATTATAGGGTTTACACCACATGCGATCTGCATATTGCAGCTTTGTTTAAGGCCTTTCGGGCTATTTAATAATAACAACGAAACATGGTTTAAGAATATCGCACCGGTTTATATTGATACGCTTCATCCGCCCAATCTTCTTTTTTGGGCGGTGTTATGGGAAGTGGTGATCGTTTTCTGGCTGATTATTAAACGTCTTAAGCGGCTGTATGAAGAAAACAGTATCATGATGAAGCAGCTGGCCTTTCAAAGAGAAAAAAATATGAGCACCCTGTTATCCGGTATTGAAAAAGAGCGGCAGCGGATTGCACAGGAGCTGCACGATGGGAGTGGCGTTGCGCTTTCTGCATTGAAAATGAAGCTGCATATTTTAAAAGAGAACAGGGCACCTGAAAGCCATGTTCAGCATATCAGCGGGTTGATGAAAGAGGTAGACCGTATTTATGAAGATATCAGGGGGATTTCGCATAACCTCATGCCTAAAACATTAAGCAAGCTGGGACTCTATCCGGCTACAGATGAATTAGTAAACCAGTTCAGGACTGCTGCACCGCAGATTAAATTCAGTTATTACAAAAAAACAAGTGCCAACCATTTTAGCGAAACGGCAAAAATCAATATTTTCAGGATTATACAGGAGCTGCTGGCCAATGTTGTAAAACATTCAGAAGCTACAGAAGTTAC
>DAOLFI010000079.1:0-8957 GCA_035326385.1 Niabella sp. | reverse complement strand
AACCCTTATCTTCCCGTATATTGGCCATTAGCCGGCTGCCAAAAAAGCCACCCAATACAATATTCAGTACCTGGGCTTTTAAAAAATCGGGGTGGTGCCTGTTGCCGAATGAGCGGGCCAGTTTTATGGAACTCTGCGAGCTTTTTTCATCGTTCAGGATATGGAACTTATGCTCCTGTGCAGGTTGCGCAATGTATTGACGCCCGGGCTTTTTTATATTGGTAAAATCCCCAAAATGTTGTTCCAGTAAAATTTCCAGGTCAGCCGGTATTTTACCCGCCACAAATATTTTAAAAGAGCCGGTTCTGTAATACTGGTCATAAAAGGTCAGCAGATCTTCCCTAGTCAATGCATCAAAATCCTGGTGCCGGCTAAAGCGACCATAAGGGTGCTGCTCTCCAAAAAGATAAGTGTCAATGAGACGTCCAGCCACAAAGCTGCTCTTTTTCAGGTTCACATCCAGCTTTTGCTTCATGTTCTGTAGGGCTATATCCATTTCACTTTGCAAAAGAGAGGCTTCGGAAAGTATCTCCCGTATTACAGGCAGCAACTTTCCTGTATATTTTGTAAGCGTGTGCAATGTGACCGTAGCAAACTCGGCGCCGCAATTACGGCTTAGGTGAGCACCATAGTATTCAAAATGCTCATTAATTTCAAATGCCGTTCTGGTTGTGGTGCCGTTTTTCAGTAAAAAATTCGTTACGGCTGCCTGCAGGTTTTTTTCTTCAAACCAGTTCCCTCCATCAAATACCCACTCTATCTGCAGCACTTCTTCGGTTCCTGCATCAATGGCATATACTGCTACTCCGTTCTTTAGCACATATTTCTGATAAGGTTGTAATTGCAGGTTAAAATTTACAGCATCTACTATCGGCGGCGCTATTGTTCTGTTCAGCATTTCCAAAATTTAAACCGCAAATATAGTCGGAAAAGTCGGAGGTCCGAGGATGTTGCCGGCATCAAGCAACCAGCATAATGTAAAATGTACGATATAAGGTGTACGATGTACAACAAGTATGTCCTGCAGTTGAGTGAAGCAGTTAAAAGTGATTGAAAATAGCTGATGTTTGTCCTTATTAATTTTTCAAGCCACTTCAGCCTTCCCGGCCAGTCAGGCGAGCTTCTATTTTTTGTTATGAACTTTGGACATCCAACCCCTGACTTCATCCCATTTCTCAGCAAATTCATCCCATTTTTATAAAACCAAACAGGGATTGTGTTTAATCTTGCAGTGAAATTATGCAACATGAAAGCAAAAGAAATATATAATAAAATTGAATTCTGGATAGTAACTATAGTGGCTGCGGCTCTTTTACTAAGCCTGCTTGTTATGAGTAAAAACCCTGATGCCCACAGATCTTACAGGTTTGAGGAGTATTATATAAAATATAATTTCTGGAAACACCTGTTTTTGCCCGGCCTGTCACAGATCATCATTTACTATTGTGGTTATGTTCTGATTACCCGGTTTGTGGAAGAAAAAAAAGATAACTGGACCAAAGCCGGATCTGTGTTTGGCTTATACCTTATTATAGCCACTCTGGTATCCGTTACTTATACTTATACGGATGCATGGGTATTTGGAAAATACGATTTTAATACAAGGTATATTTACCTGTTTACGGATGGGTTTACAACAGTTGCCATCATATTCCTGATCTATATTGCCTATTATATTTTAAAAGAGCTGATACTGAAATCTGCCGAAACAATAAGAGCCAGACAAAGCAGTAATAAGCTGAAAGAGACAACAAGAACCGGGCTGCTCTTTGGCTTTTTAGCATTTGCCTGCTGGGTGGCCATTATGATCATCCTGTCGGCCAACAATGAAAGAGAAATAATGGCCTTCTGGACGGTTGGCGTACCCTATGCTTTTATTATTGTACTGATCCACATTAAATACCTTATTCCGTTAGCAGGGAGCAAACGTTTTAAAAGTGCGGCGTACCTGTGGCGTGTTGTTCCCATTGTTTTTTTATTAACTATTTTGGGCAGTGCCTTTTGTTCAGGGATTGCTGGCAACGGCGAATTCGGAGCATTTTTCTTTGTGCTGATCATTTTTGCTATATGCATAATTGTTCCGGTATCGTGGTATATTTCCAAAAACCAGATTGATAAAGAAGTGTTGCAAACAGCTCTTGGTTCGTCAGAAGCTAATATCAGTTTCCTGCGTTCACAGATCAACCCGCATTTTTTATTTAATGCCCTGAACACTTTATACGGTACGGCCCTCCAGGAAAATGCAGAGCGCACAGGCGAAGGCATTCAGAAGCTGGGCGATATGATGCGTTTTATGCTGCATGAGAACATGCAGGAAAAAATATCACTAACACGGGAAGTGGATTACCTGAATAATTATATTTCCCTGCAAAAACTACGTACCGCTGCATCTCCTGAAATAATTATTCAAACCAATATTGAAGAACAGCTGAACCGGCTGGATATTTCGCCTATGCTGCTGATTCCCTTTGTAGAAAATGCTTTTAAACATGGCATCAGCCTGCAGCAACCATCGTTTATAAATGTTTCACTGCATACCAAAGAAAATATATTGTTTTTTGATGTGCATAACAGCGTGCATCCTAAAAATGAGTATGATCCTGAAAAAATGAAAAGCGGCATTGGCCTGCAAAATGTAAAACAGCGGCTGGCGCTGCTATATCCTAAAAAACATGAGTTGATCATCCGTGAAAGCGCTAAAGAGTTTTTTGTTCACTTAACGATCCAGCTATAAGTAAAACCAAGTACCATGAAAGGAGCTTTTCTATTATTCTTGCTTTATTGCCCCCAATTAATTTTTTCTCAGCAGGCATTGCCCCTTTCCGCAGAACTGCTCATAAAAAGAAACGAGGACCCGGCTATTTTAAACGATGAAAAACTTTTGGCCAATTCCTTATTTAAAAGAGGGTACCATACATGGAGTAAGGATTCTATTATTAATATAATGCTTCCGGAGGTATGGAAGGAACGGGATTCCATTGCCCGTATATATTCAAATAGAAAAAAGCATATTCAATATTACTACGCCAACAAAATATCCGCCTTTTCAAACGGAATTAAGAGCAGGTTCATGAGAGGAGAAACCTGGAAAGTGCTGGCAGATTCCGCTCTTAAAACAATACCGATGCCCGAAACAACCCTGTTATCTTATAGCCAGTCAGCTAACCAGTTTCTCGAAAATTATATTGTAAATGAGCTTATGGAGATCTTTCTGCAAGCAAGGGAGCACGGAGAGTATATTATAGGAGAAAAATTTGGATTATCAATTGATACACTCAAAAAAAAAGCAGAAAAGCATGGTGAGCTCTTTTTAAACATCTTATATGCTAAGGCAGTTCTTCCCGGTAAACTTTACGAGCGCTACCTGGCTAACCAAACATTAAACAGGGCTGGAGATCTTGACCTGATGACAGCTAAAACCATTTTCAGCCAGCTCAAAAAGGTATTCCCTGAAAGCAGATTCCGGGATGTCTGTAAAAAAGAAATTACCCTATTAGAAGCAAACATAACAAGAAGTTCAGGTAATAAAAATATCATCTTTATTAAAAATCCTGATAGCATCAGATTCCTGGATTCTTTAATTGCACCCTATAAAGGAAATGTGGTTTACCTGGATATTTGGGGCACTTGGTGCGGCCCTTGCATTACAGAAATTTCCCAACATACAAAGCCACTGAAAGCTTATTTTAAGGATGTAACGCAATTGGTATTTTTATATTTAGCCATGGAAAGACCACAGGATGCTGAAAAATGGCGGGAATTTATATTACTCCACAATGTAACCGGAGCTCATATTTACAAAAACGATAAGGAAATTGAGCCTTTTTGGGTAGACCTGTTAAATACAAAAGATGTTCCCCGCTCATACCCTACGTATGCAATATTTGACAGGAATGGCAAACTGGTCACTGCCCAGGCATACAGGCCCAGCAATGGCGAAGCTTTATATAAACAGTTGGAAGAAGTGCTTGCAAAGAAAGAGAATTAAGCCTCACTTAAATTACTCATTTGTTATCAGGAAAAGTACTACGATATTTTTTGTGCATTTAACGATAAATTCGCAGATAATATTTTTTGCAATATATATTCCTGAAACTTTTAAACATTTAACCTTTTAACTCAAAAAGTGACAGCCATAGCCATAGATGATGAGCCCATAGCTCTGGAAGTAATAAAAAGCCATGCTTCTAAAGTACCCTTTGTAGAACTGAAAGCTGTTTTTACCAACGCTTTTGAAGCAATAGGTTATTTGCAGCATAATAAAACCGACCTGCTTTTTTTAGATATTAAGATGCCTGATATCAATGGTATTGAGTTCTTTAAAACTTTAACCAACCCGCCTATGGTTATCTTTACCACCGCCTATAGCGAACATGCGGTTGAGGGCTTTGAAGTAGCTGCTGTTGATTATTTATTAAAACCATTTCCGCTATCCCGTTTTTTAAAAGCCTGCTCCAAGGCTAATGAACTGCTGGCATTAAAGGCCGGCAATAGCAGGCATGCAGATTACATCTTTTTAAAAGACGGTTATGAACAGGTAAAGGTTTTGTTTGATGATATTTTGTATATAGAAGCGGCCGGAAACTATCTTAATTTCTTTTTAAAGAATAACCAAAAGCTGCTTACCCGTTCCACTATAAGCGATATTGAAGCACAACTGCCGGAAAGTCTTTTTGCCCGTATTCACCGCAGCTATATAGTTGCCAGGAGTAAAGTTGATAAATACAATAAACAGGCTGTATTTATAGGGTTTACTGAAATACCGGTTGGTAATACTTATCAGTTTACGGCAAAATAATAAAGCGTACTGCTGTTCTCTTTTGTAAAAATATCTTTTGCAGTTCTATTAATATCTTCTGCAGTAACTGCTGCATATTTCTGAAGCTCGGTGTTCATCATATCAGCATCGCCCAACAGCTCGTAAAAAGCCAGGCTGTTGGCACGGTTCAACAAGCTCATGTCTTCAAAGGCCATGATGCTTTCTGTTTTATTCTTTACTTTTTCCAGTTCCTCACCCGGAATAAGATTTTGCCTGATATCGTCCAAAACCGCTTCCACAGCCGCTTCCGCAGCCTTCATATCCGCTCCCTTTACCAGCTTGCCTTCAATAGCTAAAAGTCCCGGATCGAGGCTGCCAAAATGGTAACACTGGATATTTACAAATAACTGCAGCTCCTTTACCAGCTTATGATACAGGCGGGACGATTCTCCACCTCCTAAAATATCAGTAAGCAGGTCCATTGCATGATACTGCGGACTCATACGGCCTTCTATATGCCAGGTTTTATAAAAAGCATCCAGCGGAACCTCGGCGCTTACCTCTTCCACTCTTGCCTCAGGCTGTGCTTCTTCGGGAGGAAGGCTTCTTATATACTTTTCCCCGGGCTCAATGCTGCCAAACCATTTTTCTGCCAGCTGCCGCACTGTTGCTGCTTCCACATTTCCGGCTACTACCATTATTGCGTTGTTGGGCCTGTAATACCTGAAAAAGAACTTCTTTACATCTTCCAGTTGTGCTTCTTCAATATGGGACAATTCCTTGCCAATGGTCATCCATTTATACGGATGATTTTTATAGGCCAGCTCGCGCATTTTAAACCAGGCATCTCCGTAAGGCTTATCAATATAATGTTCCTTAAATTCCTCACACACTACTTTGCGCTGCACCTCAAGACTCTTCTCGCTGAAAGCAAGGGACAACATCCGGTCGCTTTCCAGCCAGAAAGCTGTTTCCAGGTTTTCGGCGGGCAGTTGTATATAGTAATTAGTAAGATCGTTGGTGGTGTAAGCATTATTCTCACCTCCTGCCATTTGCAAAGGCTCATCATATTCCGGCACATTTACCGAACCGCCAAACATTAAATGCTCAAAAAGATGCGCGAAACCGGTTTGTGCAGGGTTCTCGTCCCTGGCACCTACATCGTATAATATATTCATTACCGCCAATGGGGTAGATTTATCCTCGTGTACAATCACCCTCAGCCCGTTATTCAAAATAAATTTTTCAAAATGAACCATGCCACGAAAGTAAGGGGTTTTATCATTGGATACAATGTTACAGGAAAGCAATTATGCTCAAAAATCCTTGTTTTGCAAAAAATTATCAGAACCGTTCCGAATGTATATTTTAATGCCGTCCCTGAAATCTTTGGACAATGTCTGATTGGGTATAGCTTTCCCATTGAGGATATTTATGACGCGCATTTTTTTTACCATGAGCGAATCATTTCTCTTGATAATTATATCAACCGGACCGTAAGTGGATTGCAAAGCCAGTTTTAAATCGTTAAGCGTCATCCCGAATTTTTTATTTACGGCCAGCACTTCATCGCCTGCTTTTAGTCCGGCCACATCAGCCGGTGACCCTTTGGGAATATCTCCAATAACAACCATATTGTCAAAACTGTAGAGTTCTACACCCGAGTAAGCATAATCAAAGGGATCTGTAAAAAATTTATTAGGCATAATATGAACCTGGCGGGCCTTGTAATTTAAGATACAGTTAAACCGCCTGAAGATATCGTTACCTACTAATCCGCCATAAGCAGGGTAAGCCGTAATATTATACTCATCATCAAAAATATTGATGGGCACATTTTTAAACTTATAGGGACCAACTTTAAGCTCTCTCATTACACTTAAATGAAACTGCACTTTCCCCCCCATGCCCTCTCCCTGCTTCAGGTATTTTTTTCTTTTAGATTTTAAAAATACGCTGTCCTGTATATAATCTTCCGAAAACAAGACCGTAAGTCCGGCTCCAATATCAAACAGGTAATTGAATTTACGTTCCCGCGCATCTTTTATTTCAGTGCCCAAATAGGGCAGCCGGTTAATTTCAGGACGCATAATATGTCCTCCCCTGGGGTATTTAATGGTCCCGTTGCTCCAGAAAGACATTTCCTGCTTTTCGTAATCAAGCTTTACTATGTACCGGCTAAGCACAGCATATCCCATAATGCCATCTATCTTTTGCCCGTAAAGTGCCGATAAAATTTCGTAATCAATTACATGAAAATTAAGACTGTCTATCATAAGATCATTGATCTTTAACTTCCGGTTTTTCAAAAATCCTACTTTTACAGTTCCTCCTATACCCCTGATCATACGTTCGGGTGGTGGCTGCGGTAATCCCAGGTTCATTACTGTAGTAGAGTCGAGCGAAATGCCACCGCTTCCTGTATCCAGAACAAAGCAAAGCGAATCTTTAAAATCATCCAGCAAGGCTTTAAAAACAACCACACCACCGGTAAACTGCGTAAAGCTGATCTTTGTAAGCTGACGGCTTGGGGCGTCAACAAACTCTTCCTGCGAAAAACACCGGGTACATATGCAAAACAAAAGCAGGCCTGTAAATATATATTTCATGAGTGGCAAAGGATTGCTTTAAAGTTACCGTTTTTACAAAAAAATCCGGAAGCTTATTTGATAAGCGGCACTGTTATATCTTATTCTTTCATGATCCTGCATTTGGTAGTGATTTCTGATATACATATTTTTAATATAAATGCTTTAGTATGATGAGTCCTGAAGTTTACCGGGAGAAGTCTCCGTTATCTGAAAAAGACTGCTTTGTTGTTTTTGACCGCAGAAAATCAACCTTTACCTTTCCCGTACATGTACATCCCGAATATGAACTCAATTTTGTGCATGGCGCAAGAGGAGCAAAAAGAATTGTAGGAGACCTGGAAGAAACCATAACTGATAAAGACCTGGTGTTGATTGCCAACCCCGAACTCAAGCACGCCTGGAAAGACGGAGATTGCAAAAACAACAATATACATGAAATCACCATCCAGTTTCATCCGCAGCTAATAGAGCAATACAAAAACAAAAACCAGTTTGAAAGCATCCGGCATCTCCTGGAACGTGCCTCAAAAGGCGTTTCGTTCGGACAGGCAACTATAGAAAAAGTACAGCCCCTGTTACAAATTATAACCATGGAAACAGAAGGATTTTACTCTGTTATGCGGCTGTTCATTCTCCTGTATGAGCTGTCAAAAAGCAGTGATTACAGGATACTTTCCTCCGGTACAGCCATTAAAATGAATCGCACTACCGAATTACTGAACAGGTTGCATGAATATATCAGCACAAATATTTCTGCTGACATTCGTATATCAGACACTGCCAAAGAGCTGAATATGAGCAGATCTACTTTTGCAAGGTTCCTGACCACCCACACCCAAATGAACTTTACCGATTATGTATTGGATCGCAGGATAAAAACAGCTATCCTGAAATTAAAAGCAGGGCTTCCTATAGCAGAGGTTGCAGATCAATGCGGCTTTAACAGTGTTTCCTATTTTTACCGTGTGTTTAAAAAAGCAAATGGAACAAACCCAGCAGCATTCAGGGATGATGATAATAAACAGCGGCTGATCATATAAAATACCATAATACGCCGCTTTAATTTTTGAGCAGATTTTTCAAAAACAATAAGCAAATTGTTAAATTTTCTCATGCTTTCCATTTTATAAAATCCCTTCTGCTACCTACTCTTTTTATCTTATTAAAAAAATTTTTCTTATTAATTATATATAAATTAATAAATTACAAATTATATTTATTATAAATATATGAATTATAGTTTGAGTTGATAATTCAAATATTATGAGCTGATTTTAAAAAGCATAAACCTGACCTTAACATACTTTTAGCTTATTATTCACTAAAACAAGCCACATGGTATGAAAAGACTATTATTTATGCTCCTTTTAGGAGCAGCTTGCCATTTTACATGGGCACAGAACATTTTTCCTGTAAAAGGAAATGTAAAGGATAAACAAAACAATCCTTTGGAAGGTGTTACTGTTACAATTAAAGGAACAAGTATTGCAGCAACATCAGACGCTGACGGGAATTTCAGCATATCAGTAGAAAAAGGAAAAGTTTTGGAATTTTCTTATGCTGGTATGCAAACCACGGAAGTTACAGTATCCAACGCCAATGACATT
>DAOLFI010000911.1:0-1859 GCA_035326385.1 Niabella sp. | reverse complement strand
AAACCGATCAGTCAAGCATCTTTAGTGCTGTTAGAGCCGCCTCCTCCCCTTTATGGCCATGCCTGCCACCGAGCCTTTCAAGTGCCTGCTCTTCTGTATTTACAGTAAGTACACCAAAGATAGTGGGGACAGGAAGCGTAAGATTGAGCTGTAAAATACCATCAGCTACCATTTTGCACACAAAATCAAAATGGGGCGTATCGCCCTGTATTACACAACCTAAAGCTATATAAGCGTGCGGTTCATCCAACAGTTGCCCCGACCTGTTCCAGTGCCTGTTAACCGCAAAAGGAATCTCCACACAGCCAGGGACCACTAAGGTTTGCACCCTGGCATTATGTTGCTGCAATACGCGCAGACAGCCTGCTTCCAGCTCATCAACAATACCTGCGTTCCACTCTGTTTTTACCAAAACAATAAAGGCATCCTGCTTAAAGATGCCCGTATTGGTATTTAATAAGTTACTGTTACCAGTTGATGCCATTATTAATTTACGTTATAAACCCCTAACTGCGCCAAGTATTTATCAGCTTCAAAACCCTGTTGCGTACGGGGATATTTTTCTTTTAGTTCTTTATAAAGTCCGATAGCCTCATCCTTATTGTTCAACACATGCTGAGCCAGATAAGCCCCTCTGAACAAAGCCTCTGATGATGCCTGCTGATCAGATTCAAAGTGGTGTGCTGCTTTTTTGTAATAACTCAAAGCTTCGGAACCTTTGCCTAAATCGCCATATGCATCGCCGAGCAATAAATAAGCACGTTGCTGTATCTGTTTAGAGTCTGTGCTGAAATCCTCCAGGTATTTAACAGCTTTATCATTCTGGTTCAGCTTAATATAGCAGATACCTGCATAATATTTTGCCAGGTTCCCGGTAGGCGTGCTGCCATAGCTGTCAGCTATTTTAATAAAGCCGGGATTTACACCATCACCGTTTAAAGCCAGGTTAATAGAATCCATACGGTAATATTCTTCAGCTTTGAAGCTTTTATCCAGCGCTTCAGCTCTTTTAGGGCCTTTTATAAATTGGTTATAAGCCAAATAACCCCCTATGGCTGCTACCAGGAAGGTCAAGAATATGACTATATTCTTGCCATTTCTGTTCCAAACCTGCTTTACTTTATCTACTGCTTCATTTGATTCAGGCGATTCATTTCCAGCCTGTTTATTAATACTATCTGCCATTTTATTATATAAGAAATTTATATTTTTTAATCAACAATAAAGGGATAATTCTGATCCATATATTCATCCTTCAACTCTTCGTCATCATCAGGGAACGGACTTTCTTCTGCAAATTTTACAGCACCGATCACCACTTCTTCGCACCGGGCATCAATTTCTTTCAAAGCCTCTTCTGTTGCAAACTTACTTTCAAGGATCTTATTTCTCAGAATAACAATGGGGTCTTTTGATTTATATTCCTCTACCTCATCCTTGGTCCTGTATTTTTGAGGATCACTGATAGAGTGGCCTTTGTAACGGTAGGTTTTAATTTCCAGCAACGTAGGTCCACCTTTTTCACGGGCATGCTTAACAGCTTCCGCTATAGCATCGTGAACAGATTCGGGATTCATACCGTCTACCACTTTAGAAGGCATATCGTAAGCATATCCCAATTTGTAAATATCCGTAACATTGGAAGTACGCTCTACCGAGGTACCCATTGCGTAGTTATTGTTTTCGCAGATATAAATTACAGGCAGTTTCCAAAGCATAGCCAGGTTAAAGCTCTCGTGCAAAATACCCTGTCTTGCAGCACCATCGCCAAAAAAGCAAAGCACTACATTATCAGTATTGTTATAGCTCTCTGCAAAAGCCAAACCGGTTCCGGTACCAATCTGAGCGCCTACAATACC
>DAOLFI010000078.1:0-8978 GCA_035326385.1 Niabella sp. | reverse complement strand
GGCCCTGGCAGAAGCAGGCGCCGATGCGGTAAAAGTAGGGATTGGACCAGGATCTATCTGTACCACCCGTATTGTTGCCGGTTCCGGTATGCCACAACTTTCAGCTATTATGGAAGCGGCAAAAAGCCTTTCCAAAAAAGGTATTCCGCTGATTGCAGACGGAGGTATCCGCTACACGGGCGATATGGTAAAAGCCCTGGCAGCCGGCGCCGATTGTATAATGATGGGCAGTGTGTTTGCCGGAACAGAAGAAAGCCCTGGCGAAACCATCATTTTTGAAGGCCGTAAGTTCAAGGCTTACCGGGGTATGGGCTCTTTAGGAGCTATGGCTACGGGCAGCAGCGACCGTTATTTCCAGGATCCCGAAGATGATGTAAAGAAATTTGTACCCGAAGGAATAGAAGGCCGTGTGGCTTATAAAGGTTCTTTAAAAGAAGTGATCTACCAATATGTTGGAGGCTTGCGCGCTGGTATGGGGTATTGCGGCGCTAAAAACATTGCAGAGCTGAAAAAAGCGCAATTTGTACGTATTACCAATGCCGGTATGAACGAAAGCCATCCGCACGATGTAATTGTAACAAGAGAAGCACCCAATTATAGCAGGAAGTAAGCCGAAGGCATAAGGCCTGAGACTTGAGGCGTAAGACTTTTATCTTTTTGCTTCCAGCCTTCTGCTTTTAGCCTTTAGCTTTCATCTCGTACATCGTACAGCTAATATCGTACATTTTACGTTATGCTGGATACTGGAATGTGAAACCTGAAACTTCAAACCCCAAACTTGAAACCTGTTATCACCATAGAATATTGTCCCAGGTGCAACTGGATGTTACGTGCGGCCTATATGGCGCAGGAATTTCTAAGCACATTTTCCGATCACATAGAATCTGTATCCCTGATGCCCGGGGCTGTTAGCGGTGTTTACAGGATCTCAGTCAATGATACGGTTATTTTTGACCGAAAGGAAAACGGTGGCTTTATAGAAATTAAGGAACTAAAGCAATTGATAAGGGATAAAATAAATCCTGGAATGAGTCTGGGCCATTCTGACCGGAGATGAGTCGATGGTCCATAGCCAAAGGCCGGAGGCTTGAGGCATAAGGCTTTTATCTTTTGGCTTCCAGCCTTCAGTTTTTAGCCTTTGCCTAAAAGAGCATTGATTGTTTATTATCTGAGTATAGAATTTCTGTACTGTATGGTTTGTGGCCAAAGGCTGGAGGCTTGAGGCATAAGGCTTTTATCTTTTGGCTTCCAGCCTTCTGCTTTCATCTCGTACATCGTACAGCTAATATCGTACATGCACAGCCGGCAACCAGTATCCAACAAACTTTTAAACCTTAAGTTTTCCAACCCCGTCCACCGTCCTCTTCTCCCTAATCTCCCTTGCTCACGCTGCCTGCTCCGCCGGCTTCAGAGGTTACCTGAGGGTTGCCTTTGTATTTTATGGTGCTGGCTCCGTTAGCTTTAGCTTTTAAAGCAATGCTGCTAAATACACGTACGGTGCTGGCTCCCGAAGCATCTGCATCGGTTTTCTCCGCCATCAGGTTAAAGGCATTAATAGTTGAGGCTCCTGAAGCATTTGCCTTTACATCGCGGCTTTCTCCATCAGCAGTAAGTGTGCTTGCCCCGCTGGCTTCCAGTTCTACCACAGGAGCCCTTACTGAAACGTTACCGCTTGAAGCACCCGAAAGATCAAATTTAATTTTCCTGTCCTGCGTAAACTTTCCCCTTGTTTGCAGCTGTGCGGCGCCCGAAATATCTACCTTATCCAGCCAGGGTGCTGTAATATATACTTTTACTTCCCCGGTGGCGTCCAGGTTAGTATTATTGGTTACATCCACCTCCAGGCTTTTATTATCGTGCACATTTACATCCAGGTATTTAAAAAGGTTCTCATCGGTCTCTATTTTCACACTGTAATCTGTCCCCTGCTGAATGTAAACATCCATATTATCCCCGATGTCTATTTGCGCAAAGTCTTTCAGGTCGTATGTTTTAGAAATAACATGTCCGTTACCTTTAATGCGTTTCTGGTCAATAATATTGCAGGAGCTCAAAGCAATCACTGCAATCAAAAAAACACTTAAATATTTCATATCCTGGTTTTATTTTTTTTAAACAATTACTTCCGGACTTTCTGACTCCGGGACTTTCTGACTAACTCCAAATTGTATTACCTTCGCCGCATTATGACGGAAAGAATACTTATTCTCGATTTTGGCTCTCAATATACCCAGCTAATTGCCCGTGCGGTGAGAGAAGCCAATGTTTACTGCGAAATTATTCCTTACTCAAAGCCTTTCGAAATTAATAGCAAGTTAAAAGGAATTATTCTTTCCGGCTCACCATTTTCGGTAAACGACCCAAATGCGCCTGTAATTGACATAAAAGCTTTAGTAAAAAACCTGCCGGTGCTGGGTATTTGCTATGGTGCACAACTTACAGCAAAAACATTTGGTGGACGTGTAGAAAAAAGCAGCAAGAGGGAATATGGCCGGGCTTCCATGCTGGTAAAAGAAGAAACCGATGTATTAATGCAGGGCGTAAGCCTCAAAAGCCAGGTGTGGATGAGCCACGGCGACAGCATCCTGGAACTTCCTGAAGGATTTGAAGTGCTGGCCACAACTGATAGCATACCGGTGGCGGCTTTCAGGAATAAAAACGATGAAAATGCCCTGTACGGATTACAGTTTCACCCCGAAGTATATCACAGTACAGAAGGCAAGCATATCCTGAAAAACTTCCTGGTAAATATTTGCGGCTGCAGCCAGGACTGGACACCAGCGCACTTTGTTACAGATACCGTGAACGCTTTAAAAGAGCAGATTGGCGATCGTCATGTAATTATGGCCCTGAGCGGTGGGGTAGACAGCACCGTTGCTGCTACACTGATACATAAAGCCATCGGCGACCGGCTGCATGGCATTTTTGTAGATAACGGCGTATTGCGCAAAAATGAATTTGAAGAAGTATTAGAGATCTATAACCAGCTGGGTCTGAATGTAAAAGGAGTAGATGCCAGCCAGATTTTTTATAAAGAGCTGAAAGATAATCCCGAACCGGAAGCAAAACGTAAAATAATCGGCCGCCTGTTTATCGAAACCTTCCAGCAGGAAGCCGGCCTGTTGAAAGATATTGAGCTTTTAGGCCAGGGAACAATTTATCCTGATGTGATTGAGAGTGTGTCCGTACATGGTCCTTCAGTTACCATCAAATCGCACCATAATGTAGGCGGGCTGCCGGCCACTATGAAAATGGAACTGGTAGAGCCGCTCCGGTATTTGTTTAAAGACGAGGTACGGAAAGTAGGCCGTGAGCTGGGCATCCCGGCTAACCTGATTGACAGGCATCCTTTCCCCGGTCCGGGCCTGGCCATCAGGATTTTGGGAGAAGTTACAGAAGAAAAAGTAAAACTGCTGCAGGAAGCAGATCATATTTATACCAACGCCTTAAAAGAAACCGGCCTGTATGCAACGGTTTGGCAGGCAGGAACGATCTTATTACCGGTAAAAAGTGTGGGGGTTATGGGCGATGAACGTACGTACGAATTTACCGTTGCCCTGCGTGCTGTAACCAGTGTAGATGGTATGACGGCTGATTGGGCCCACCTGCCTTACGACTTCCTGGCTGATGTGAGCAATGAAATAATCAATAACGTAAGAGGTATTAACCGCGTGGTGTACGATATCAGCAGCAAACCACCGGCAACTATTGAGTGGGAATAGTTGTTGAAAGCCAAAAGCTGGAAGCAGAGAGCTAAAAGCCTCAAGCCTTCGGCCTTTAGCTATGAACCAATTAGGAACAATATTTGCTGACAATAGTCCATCGTCTGCCAGGCAATGGGCTATTGACTTAAAATACCGAGAATAATGAAATCCTTTTCTTTGTTATTAACCTTTTTTTTATGCTTTTCCTCATTAGTACAGGCACAGGGTACCCTATCGGGAGCAAGACATAAAATGGCCATTTTTACCCCGCTTTATATTGATAAGGCTTTTGATAATGCAGGTTCTTACCAGTATTCAGGAAAAAGTTTTCCCAAACAAACCATCAGTGGCCTGGAATTTTATCACGGGGCATCGCTTGCTATAGATTCTCTTAATAAGCAGAATCTTCCGCTGGATATATATATATACGATTCCAAATCGGAAAGAGAAACACTGGAACAGCAGTTCAGCAAATGCGCAGCAGATGGGGTAGAGCTGATCATTGCCCACTGTTCCCTGGCCGATCTGACTACATTGGCCAGGCTGGGAGCCGATAAAAAGATCACGGTAATAAATGCCACCGTTCCCAATGATGCCAATACAACTGATAACCCTTATTTTGTGGTTATCAATCCAACTATCCAAACGCAGCTGGAAGGCCTGTATAACTACATGAAAGCCAATTATACCGGCCGGAAGGTAACGGTCATTACCCGTAAACAGAGCTCTGAAAAATACATCCGTTCTGTATTTGAAACCCTCAGTAAGCATTACAAAGACTCAGTAAAAATTATATTCAGAGAAGTGAACGATGAAGTAGCCCTGAATGCGCTGGGCACCACCACACAGCCTACCGAGACAGGTTTATATGTGGTAGGATCTCTTGATACAGAGTTTGGAAGCAAAGTACTGAAGCAATTTGCGACAAGCAGCAAAAATTACGCTTCCCTTACGGTAATAGGCATGCCCACCTGGGAAAATATAAACATTTCAAAACCAGAGTATAAAGGTGTTGAAATTATTTACAGTATCCCGTTTTATAACTCCCAAACAGATGCCGCCAGCAGGAGCATCACCGGTTATTACAATAAAAAAATGTATGCACGCCCCAGCGATTTAGTATTCAGGGCGTATGATCTTACCTACAGGTTTGGCCACCTTATTAATAAATACGGAAAAGACATCAATAAAAAATTGGAAGGAACCGAATACCGTACTTTTTTTGATCTTGATATTAAGCCTGTTTATCAGAATGGTAAAATAAGCCGTTATGAGAACAGAAAATCCTACTATCTTACCTATCTGAACGGCAGCTTAAAAACAGTAAACTAATTGATCCCGGCCTTCAGATCACTCAGGATCATTTTCTGGGAATCGACTATTTTTTGCTGGGCTTCCTGTTTTGCTTTATTGGCAGCAAGCTTTTCTTCCAGCTCTTTTTGCTCTTTTTGAAGGCCGGCAAGGATTTCTTCTTCGGCTACAAGAAGGGTTTCCTGCTTTCTGATATGTGTTATGTTATGGCTTCGCTTTACATCAGCAGCCATGCTCTCTAAAAATGATTTACCCCTGCTGCCCAATAATTCGGCGCCTTCAATATCACCCGAACCGTGCATTACCATATAAACAGTGGTTTTTTCCTTAGCGGTGGGATCTATTTTGAAATAATAATCCAGCTTACTTTTACTTATTTCAGGAATTACAGCGTTGGGATAAACCCGGAAATCTTTATTTAAGCTTCCTGTCAGTTGGTTATCAGTAAATTTTGCAACAAAGGCATTCTCTACAATTGCCTGGGGATAATCATAAACTATCACTAATGCAGGCTCTTCAGCTTTGCCGTTTTTTACCTTTCCTTCATACGCCTGAGCCGAGGCGTTTATTGTAATAATTCCCAATCCTGCAAAAATTGCCAGTTGTTTAAACATAAAAACGTATTAAGTTAGATGAATGGATCCTGGCGCAAAGTTATATTAACTCGGTGTTTTATTTTAAGTACTTTAAATTTGTACGAATAATTTTTTAGTATTGAGCGGAATTAAGAAACTGGCAGGACAAACTATTTGGTATGGCGTAAGCTCTATAGCAGCAAGATTTATCAATTATCTGCTAACTCCTTATCTTACCTATAAATTCACTACCGGAGAGTACGGGCAAATGAGCGTATTATATGCGTTTATACCCCTTATGAATGTAATTTTTACTTATGGGATGGAAACCGGCTTTTTCAGGTTTTCGCAAAGCAGTGATAAAGAGAAGGTTTACAGCACTACCAGCCTCTCATTAATATATTCCACTTTAATACTTACCCTGCTTTTAATTGCTTTCAACAAGCCCTTGTCTCTTTTACTGGAATTGGGCAGTAATCCCGAATACCTGGTTCTGGCAGCAGCCATTATTGCTTTAGATGCGCTTACTACCATCCCTTTTGCAAAACTGAGGCAGGACGGACGACCTGTAAAATTTGCTTTCGCTAAAATTTTAGGAATTTTAATAAATATAGGCACCACCATCTTTTTTCTCAGCATTGGCCCTGATCTGGCAAAAACACATCCGGATAATATGCTGGGGTATCTCTATAAAAAGGACTGGGCGGTAGGGTATATTTTACTTGCCAACCTGATACAGAACATTGTCGTTTTCCTGGTCCTGTCTAAAGAATTCTGGGGATTCAGGTTCAGGTTCAACAGGGCGCTTTGGCGGGCTATGATGGTGTACAGCCTGCCGCTTATTATTGCAGGCCTGGGTGGTATGATCAACGAAACAGCCGACAGGCTTATGCTCTTAAAATGGTGGAAGCCTGCTTCAGGAGGCAGCAATGCTCAGGCTCAGGTAGGTATTTATTCGGCATGTTATAAGCTGGCTATCCTTATTAGTTTAGGCGTGCAGGCATTCAGAATGGGCGCCGAACCGTTTTTCTTCAAACAATCAACTACAGAAAATGCGCCGCGGACTTATGCAAGGGTGATGAAGTTTTTTGTAATTACCTTATGCCTGATGTTTTTGTTTGTGATGCTGTACCTGGATATCTGGAAGCATTTTATCAGGAACGAGGAAATGTGGATAGGGCTGAAAGTAGTACCTATTCTATTATTGGCTAATATATTTTTGGGCATTTATTATAACCTGAGCATCTGGTACAAGCTGGGTAACAAAACCATTGCCGGGGCCTACATTACGTTAATAGGCGCTGCCGTTACCTTACTGATCAATTATATTTTTATTCCGCATTACAGCTATATAGCCTGTGCATGGGCCACTTTTGCCTGTTATGGTATAATGATGGTGGTATCTTATATATGGGGACAGAAAAACTACCGCATTCCCTATGCCAAAAACAAGCTGATTGCCTATATAGTTATAGCGGTATTATTTTATGTAAGCCATTATTATATTAAAGCACAGTTTCCTGTAACCTGGGTGAATTATGGCGCCGCAACGCTGTTATTCCTATTGTACCTGCTGTTTATTCTCAGGATTGAAAAGAAAGAGTTTGCACAAATGCCTGTTATCGGAAGATGGGTTAGCCGGTAAAAAATACCGACCGGGGCGAATAGGTGGACATTTTTTTGAAATTGAGCTGAAAAATTACCTTAGGAAAGCAAGTTTTGTCTCAATAAAAACTCTAATTGTTCATTGGTGAGTAGTAACTTTTCCGTCAGTACTTCTTTATTTTTGCTGCTTGCGTAGAGTTTTAATGCCTCTTCAATAGTTGTTCTGAGCTCCTCTTCAGACCAGGGCTTTTGAACGTACTTGTACACTGATCCTTTATTAATAGCGTCTATAACAGCGTTAATATCTGTATAGCCGGTTAATAAAACCCGGGGAACATGAGGATGATCTTTGATAATGGACTCAAGAAATTCTATACCTGTTATTTCAGGCATTCTTTGGTCTGTAATAATAAGATGGATATCGTTTTCCTTCAATATTTTTCTGCCCTCATCTGCCGAAAGAGCGGTAAAAATATTATACGATCTCCTGAATACTGCCCTAAATGAATTAAGGTTATGTACTTCATCATCTATGTATAGAATATTCTTATAAATATTTTCCTCAATCATAAAAAGCAATTATTGTTAAAATTCTGTCTATATTTATATCCAATAAAATTGTATAAAATACAAAAAAAAATAAATCAATGCTTTTAGGTTTAAAGGGGCCCACCGAATACTGCAATGAGTACAAACCGGTATTTTATAGATTGAGAAAAGAAAATGAGCAGGAACTGCTCAAAGAGCTTTTATCACACGACCCTTCCATACAAATATACGATACTATTAACAGCCAGCTTGCAGAACTGTTAAAAATAAATAATCCTAAAGAACAGCTTTCTGCCGATGAGATCAGCAGCGGTATTGCAGCTCAGGAAAAGGACGGGAGTCTGGATCACATTGGCGTTTGGGTGTACTATCCCTGGTCCCGGAAGCTGGTTCATGTACTGGATGAGGAAGATTTTATAAAAGTGAGGACCAGCAGAAACCTGTACAAGATCACCCCTGAAGAGCTGGATCTTTTAAGAAAAAAGAAAATCGGGATCATAGGTTTATCAGTGGGGCAGTCCATTGCGCTCACTATTGCCACCGAAAGAATATGCGGAGCGCTGCACCTGGCAGACTTTGATAACATAGAGCTGAGCAATATGAACCGGTTGAATTTTACGAATTTATATAATTTAGGGGCAGCAAAAGTGATCACAACTGCACAAAAAATTGCCGAATTAGACCCCTTCCTGGAAGTTACCTGCTTTACAGAGGGTATTTCAGAAACTAATATAGATGAGTTTTTAGGGGAAGGGTCTGATAAAATTGACGTATTAGTAGAAGAGTGCGATGGCCTCGATGTAAAAATATTGTCCCGGGTAAAAGCAAAGGAAAAAGGTATTCCGGTAGTGATGGATACCAATGACAGGGGAATGATAGATGTAGAGCGTTTTGATCTGGAGCCGGAGCGGCCCATATTTCATGGTAATTTAAACGGAGATATTGATTTAACGAAATTGAAAGACCTTACAAGTAAAGAAAAATTGCCCCTTTTAGATGCAATGGTCAACCTGTCGGCCCTTTCCGAGAGAATGAAATACTCACTAAGCGAAATGGGTAAAAGTATTAACACCTGGCCGCAGTTGTCTTCATCTGTAATGCTTGGGGGGGCTATGGTTACAGATACATGCAGGCGGATTTTATTATCAGAAACAAGTACTTCCGGAAGGTATTATATCGATTTTAGTAAATTAATTAAATAAGTTGCTGGTGGAAATAGCTATTCGGGTTTTTA
>DAOLFI010000910.1:0-1861 GCA_035326385.1 Niabella sp. | reverse complement strand
TATTGCCCTTGCTTTCTTTCATTTTAAGCTGGTTCACTTCTCCTGTCAACTGCTCTACCTTTTTGTGTTGCTCTATAATATATAAGGTTAGTTCTTCAATCTTCCTTAGCAGCAACGCCTGGCTGGCACCGAGCTCAATACCATTTTGCCCAACCTCTTCTGCTGTAGGAAACTCAGGCAGATGCTTATTCTTCCTTATATACTTTTCCACTTCAATCAGTGGCGTTAATTTATAGCTGGAATCAAACACATAATCGGGCCAGTTAGCTATTTGCTGAATTTTCATTTCTGTAGCAATCATTTTACCCGCTACAGATAATTTAAATCCCGAAGGCACCGATGCAGTTCCAATACTAACACCCCCTTTTACCACCAGGTCATTTTTGCCGGGGTTAGCAAATGAATAAAGATCTGAAACTAAGACGCCCCCTGCTTTGAGGCCGGAAGCGGAAGATTGTTGTGTAGAATTCAACAGTAAAAGGAATCTGTTTAACTCCTGGGTACCCGTACCGGTATAAATGGCCGCATTACCCACATAGCCCCCTTCTAATGTCATGTTACCAACCACATGCAAATCAGTGGCAGGCAAAGTAGTACCAATTCCCACATTTCCTGTTGTTGGCAAGCTATTGGTTTGCCCGTTGCTGATGTGCGTGATGCCTAATAAAAAACTAAAAAATACTATTCGTCTCATACGTGCTGTATTGGTTTTAAAATTAAAATTCGTCCAAGAGGTACGGTGCCTAAGCTCACCCGAACAGGCTTTATGAATATGGGAGACACAACATTCAGGAATACTTTAATTTCAATTTTCATTTTAAAAGCAATTTGAATAATATGTAAGAGTTACCTTTTGTGAGGTAACAGAAGGGATATTTGACTAAAGTAATCCGTAATTTTTATCAAAGCTATTAACACAACTGCATAAAAAAAATACGTATCAATACGTATTTTTTAAAAGAAGTTTATAGACTATTCAACCTCTTTATAGGACTCCTGTCCCATAAAAAATCCTATTTCATAGTGCCTGATTATCTGTTCTGAATACAGCATATTAGCCTATACTATGATTTTCTTCTGACTTCTATCATGGATTAACTTTTGCTGTCCATTTATCACCTTTCTTACTCCTCCAGGCCTCTGTCCCTTCTGGTAACCATAAAATTTTATTTACAGAAGCATCAATTTCTAATATTTCATTCAGGGAAACAACTCTCACCTCCTTTTCATAAGCTTCTTCTTTACTGAAAAATTGCCAATCACCATCGGCATCATGTGACACATATATAATATCAGAGTTATTTTCAATCACAAACTTGGTAGTAAATACAGGTCTTGTTTCCATATAAAATTTAATTACAAATTATTTATTTCCTCTTTCTAAATTTTCTTCTTTCGATAATACCTGAGCATTTTTATAACTATTTGACCCACTTTTACTTTTAGGATCAATATGGTCGATTTCAACTTGATTCATATTTGCTTTTACTCCTTTTTTTGCTTGTGTAGGTTTATCCAATAGTTAACTACTATTATCGCTTTTTATCCTTATGTAGCTATTACAACAGATGCCTCGGCTGCAGTTTGGCCCTAACGGATCAATTGCCTGACGAACAATATTTTCCGGAGAAAAATGACTTTTTAGCGTTTCAACAGGATTTATAAACCTTACAGGATTACTATAATTAGAAACATAAGGAGATAGTATTCTTTGATTTGTTACTTGCCGTGTCATATACATAATATACATAACTGACCATAGCGCTCCCTGTTACATGCTTTGGCAAATTTAACTCATAAAAACACAAACTATAATAACAGAAATCACAGGTCAGCCCTCACACTTACACCTGCTACAGAC
>DAOLFI010000909.1:0-1862 GCA_035326385.1 Niabella sp. | reverse complement strand
GATAAAATAATGAAGGATAAGAAACTTAATGCTTATTTTAGATATACCTGGGGATCAGATGAGTTTGCTTTTCAAACAGTATTGCTCAATTCTGAGTATCGTGACCGTGTTGTGAACAACAATTATAGATATATAGATTGGTCAGGCGGAGGTAGTCATCCAAAAATTTTGGGTATAGAAGATACACAAAATTTAAGGTCCACTCCAATGTTATTTGGAAGAAAATTTGATTATAACTCTGATAGGCGTATCTTGGATGTTATTGATAATATAATTAGAGATGGCTCAACTGTTGCAAATAAAAACATTTAAGGATTCGCGCGGAATACTAACTGTTCTGGATTCTGTGGTGCCTTTTGAGATAAAAAGGCTTTTCTATATTTATGGAGTTGACAGTTCCGATAGGGGGGGACACAGGCATCATACTACCCGGCAAGCTGCTATTTGTATTCAGGGGAGTTGCATTATTACGAATCATAATGGTAGCGTTAAGGAAGTTTTTGCATTGAATGATCCAGAAAAATGTCTAATACTAGAGCCGGAAGATTGGCATGTTATGCACGATTTTACACCCGACGCTATTTTGCTTGTGCTTGCATCTACGGCCTTCGATCCTTCAGACTATATTTATGAACCCTACAATAACAATACCTTACGAGAATTTAAAAGTCCTTAATCAACGCTTTGAAGACGCATTTAAAACTAAATTTGATGAATTTATTTCGGGAGGTTGGTATATTTTAGGACAAGAAGTGCAATTGTTCGAAAAGGCTTTTGCATCCTGGCATAATATTCCGTTTGCCATAGGCGTTGCCAGCGGGCTCGATGCACTTATATTACCGCTCAAAAATCATAATTTTCCGGCAGGCAGCGAGGTGCTGGTTCCCTCAAATACCTATATTGCCACTATACTATCTATTCTTCATTGCGGACTAGTACCGGTATTAGTTGAACCGGACAGGCTTACTTATAATATAGATCCAAAAATTGTGGAGAGACATGTGACAAAGAATACCGTTGCATTAATGGTAGTGCATTTGTATGGGCAATGTTGCGAAATGGATACTTTACTTTCTATTTCAGAAAAGTATGATCTTTTGGTAATTGAAGATTGTGCCCAGGCTCACGGAGCACGCTACAAAGGCCAGTTGGCTGGCACTTTTGGACAATATGGAGCTTTTAGCTTTTATCCAACAAAGAACCTTGGAGCTTTGGGAGATGCAGGCGCAATTCTATGTAAAACATTAACTCATGCAGAGCAGCTAAAAAAACTCCGCAACTATGGCTCAGGTATAAAGTATTATAATGAAGTGGTAGGATACAATTCAAGACTTGATGAAATACAGGCAGCGTTTCTGAATATAAAACTTGCTTATCTAAATGATATCAATGAGCACAAACGAAAGCTGGCTGATATTTATTTTGAGAACCTGGACTCCCGGTATATACTACCATACAGGCACGATGACTATTTTAATGTTTATCACATATTTAATATCAGGCATAAGAAAAGGAACGAGCTGAGAGATTTCCTTGCAGCAAATGGTATTGGTACAGAAATTCATTATCCCGAGCCGCCGCACCGGCAAAAAGCATTAAGAACTTTATTAAAGGGACAAAGCTTTCCTGTTTCCGAAGAAATACACAGTACTACCTTAAGTTTACCTTGTTCTTATGCCCATACTGCTGAGGATATTTACAGAGTAGCAGAAGTGCTTAACAGGTTTGAATAACTAACTCATGTTTAATACCCGGTACTATGGGTTATAACCTGATACCTGCACCCAATTTAACACCTACAAAAACGTGTTCATTGTCATAATGTTTCCAGTTGTCTGGAATATGCTTTTCCCTGTTTGAAA
>DAOLFI010000908.1:0-1865 GCA_035326385.1 Niabella sp. | reverse complement strand
GGAGTCCATTGAACAGGACGACATTGATTCTCATCTATTTAAACTTCTTGTCATTAACAGCTCGCCCGGATGAACGGTCGGACGGGCTTGTCGAAGGCTGACTGCTTGATTGCCTATATTTCGTCGGGTTCTCCATGGGAGACCATTGGACAATATGACAATTAAGGAGCCTTTTTAGTCAGCCCCAGCCGTGTTGCCACTGTTGTGTTTTTTGACCAACAGCTTAATCATATTTTGTTTTAATGTTTTCAAGCTGCGATTCCAGTTCTTTCACCTTGCCGGGATATTGGGCAGCCAGGTTATTCTTTTCTGAAGGATCTTTTTGGAGATCGTACAATTGAGGCTCGCTGCTGTTGCCTGTTTCAATATTTACAAGCTTATTCAGGGGGGCGCCGGCGTTAGGCTCAATATATTTCCAGTTGCCTTTTGTGATGGTAAGGGAGGCGATGCCTTGTTTTACCAGTATGTTCCTCCCGGTTTGTGATCTCCCTAAAAAGGCATTCAGCATATTTTCACTATCAGGGGCATCGCCTGCCGGAATCTTTTGGTATAACAATTGCCCGAAGGAGGCTAACAGATCTATCTGGCAAACCAGCGCATTGGATACTGCCGGTTTTACAGTTGCCGGCCAGCTTAAAATAAAGGGCATCCGTGTTCCTGCTTCAAATGAACTGTATTTCCCCCCACGATAAATGCTCCAGGGAGTATGGCCATTTAATTTTTCTACGGCTTCGTCCTGGTAGCCATCGTCAAGTACAGGCCCGTTATCACTCGTAAATATCAGTATGGTATTTTTTGATATTCCCAGTAAATTCAGCTCTTTCATAATCTGCCCCACGGTCCAGTCTAACTGTAAAATAGCATCGCCGCGGTATCCCAGATCACTTTTGCCTTTAAACATAGTAGAAGGCATACGTGGTACATGCGGCTCGGTAAGTGCATAATATAAAAAGAAGGGTTTGCTTTTATTTTCGCCCATGAACTGCTTTGCTTTTTCAAGAAATGTTAGCGGCATTTCTTCATCTGTCCAGCGGGCTTTATATCCTCCGCTCATCCAGCCAATACGTCCGATGCCGTTTACAATAGTATTGTTATGTCCCTGGCCCGGTGAAGATTTCATTTTTAATAACTCGGGTTGCTCCTTTCCTGTAGGATCATTACCAATTTTCTTTTTATAATCAACCTGTATAGGGTCTGCAGGATCGGAAGCCACTACATTTCCATTCTCTACAAAAACTGTTGGAACCCTGTCGGCGGTAGCCGGAAAAATGAAAGAATATTGAAAGCCTACTTCATTAGGGCCGGGCCTGATAGTTGCATTCCAGTTCTTTTCCACTGTATTGCCAAGGCCCATGTGCCATTTGCCCACCAGGCCTGTTGTATATCCTGCATTTTTAAAAAGTAAGGGAAGGGTGATATGATCCGTAGAGATGATCAGTGCAGCATCTCCAGGCAAAATATTAGTACCGGTTTGTCTCCAGGGGTATTTGCCTGTTATCAGCGCATATCTTGAGGGGGTGCATGTAGCTGATGTGCTATGCGCATTGGTAAACCGGATACCTTTTGCCGCAAGCCGGTCAAGGTTAGGTGTATGTATTTTTATAGCGCCATAACAGCTCAGATCGCCATAGCCCAGATCATCTGCATTGATGATGATGACATTGGGACGTGATGGCTGTTGTGCCACAACAGTGTTCTGCACGCAGCAAAAAAGAGTGAAGACAAACAAGAGCTGAAAAAAGTGTTTATCCATGCTGTACATTTAAATTATATACCTGTTGCTTTAAAAGATTTGTTATTTCTTACGGTTCTTCGTTATCCCGAAGATAAATCTATTATGTATTTGCAGTGATTTAAAAGCTATT
>DAOLFI010000077.1:0-9049 GCA_035326385.1 Niabella sp. | reverse complement strand
CAAACTGTAATATGCAGGGATCGCCCGGTTGCCTGTATTCAATGGTATTATCAGAAGTAATGTTGGCCTCACCCTTCAGCTCTCCTTTGCATTGAGAATTCTTTTCTTCAAGGTGTATAAAAAAGTTCACACGGCCACGCTTTTCATTATCTCTTATCGAAATAATACTCCTGTTCCCCATTCCATAATCACCGGCATATTTATACTTCCTGTCAAGTGTATCTATAGGATTAAAAATTTCGGCATCATCTCCCAGCGAATCTGTCATTACCAGCATAAATTTTTTAGCAGCAGCATTCAGCACGTACACATCATCGCCACTTATCTCAATATCGTTGGGTAATTTTTTTATTGTTTTTTTATTGATATTAAAGCGCTTATCAATAATAATAGCAGTAGTTATTCCCTTCTCCTTGCGGCCTTTCATAGCAACAAAACCGGTTAAAAATTCGTTTTTTGTATTGTATGCAGTAATGAACATAAGTTTCTGCCCTGCTGTTACTCCTTTCGACATAAGGTAAGTATCGCCGTTTTGCTCTGCCAGCTTTCCAATGGCATATACCTTAGGAGTTTCACCGGCTGCAAAGCTTCCGGATAAAATACTGTCGGGAGTAAACTGGTTAAAAATTTCTTTACTTATCAGCAGGCTATCATCTGTCCGGGTATACAAGGAGCTATCCCCGTACATAAAAGGCAATGTTACTTCAGGAAAAAATGCTACAAATTCCTGTAGATCTACCTTATCCTCGCCAGCCATCTTTTTCTTCTTCTTTCCGCAGGAAACCATTAGCATCACCACTAATATCAAAAAAGTAAACCTGTACAACATAGGCGTTATATTAATAATACAAATAAACAATAGTTAGTTAATAATACCATACTTATTTTTTGGGTGCATTTCAAATTTACGAATGGACCTTCCCTTCTTCCTGTATCATCTTTTCGAAATAATTTTTTTATTTCAAAAATTATTTTTAGGTTTGTCTAAATTATTATTTTACTATGGTTAACTTTTCTCATGCTGAAGAGAATTATCTTAAGACCATCTATCACCTGCAGCAAACGACCGAAACGGTGAGCACCAATGACCTGGCAGCTGCCCTTGGCACAGCACCGGCTTCTATTACTGATATGCTCAAAAAGCTAAGTAAAAAGGGGTTGGTGAGCTATAAAGCCTATTATGGCTGTAGTCTTACCACACCTGGTACTGATAAGGCCATAGGAATTATCCGAAGGCACAGGCTATGGGAGTACTTCCTCTCTCAAAAGCTGGGCTTCAGCTGGGAAGAAGTGCATGAAGTGGCAGAAGAGCTGGAGCATGTAAGCAACGAAAAGCTGATCCTGAAGCTGGATGAATATTTGGGATTCCCGCGCACCGATCCGCACGGAGACCCTATACCTGATGCTAAAGGGAAAATTGTACAGCAGCAACAGATTTCGCTGGCCAATTTGCCGGAAAAAAAAGCAGCAGTAGTTACGCAAATAGGTAACCAATCGCCTGAAGTGCTGGAAATGCTGGATGAGAAGAATATTACCATCGGCACCCGTATCCAGGTTATTAAAAAATATCCTTTTGACGAATCAATGGAAGTGAAAACAGATAACAGGCATCAATCGCATATTACCAGGGAGCTATCTCAAAACATCTTCACCAAAAGCTCCTCCTGACACAAAACAATAAAAACTACAAGAGAAACTAATGGCAAGGCATCACTCAGAAATATCTTTAAGTGAAGTACATCAGTCCGTAGACACAACCTTACCCCAAAAGTCGAGATGGCGCAGGGTTCTGGCATTTTTTGGCCCGGCATACCTGGTAAGTGTAGGTTATATGGATCCGGGGAACTGGGCTACCGATTTAGCCGGTGGCAGCCAGTTTGGTTATTCTTTATTATGGGTGCTTGTTATGAGCAATATTATGGCGCTGCTTTTGCAAAGCCTTTCTGCCAGGCTGGGCATTGTCCGTAACCGTGATCTGGCACAGGCCAACAGGGAAACTTATCCTAAAAAGATGAACCTGGCGCTTTACATACTTGCCGAAGTTGCTATTGCCGCAACTGACCTTGCCGAAATACTGGGAATGGCCATTGGCCTGCAGCTGCTTACCGGCATGCCACTTATATGGGGCGTTCTGATCACGGCGTTAGATACTTTTTTACTTATTGCATTACAGCGCCTGGGAATGCGTAAGCTGGAGGCATTTATTATTGGTCTTATTTTTATTATTGCAATGTCCTTTCTTATACAGATTGTAGTAGCAAAGCCCGATCCGGCAGAAGTAGTGTCTGGTTTTGTACCACATCTTGAAAACGATACAGCGCTATACATTGCCATAGGTATTATTGGCGCTACGGTTATGCCACATAATCTTTACCTGCATTCGGCGCTTGTGCAGACAAGAAAATTTAAGACTGATGAAAAAAGTATCAAAAAGGCCTTAAAGCTCAACTTTATTGATAGTGCAGTAGCCTTAAATATGGCTTTTTTGGTTAATGCAGCTATTCTTATACTTGCTGCAGCAGTATTCTATAAAACCGGGCGTTCAGATGTGGGAGAAATAAAGCAGGCTTATGAGCTTCTCCCCCAGCAGCTGGGAAGCACTTTTGCCGCCAAATTATTTGCCGTAGCGCTGATTGCAGCTGGTCAGAGCAGCACCATAACAGGTACTCTTGCAGGGCAGATTGTTATGGAAGGATATCTCCGGCTACGCATAAACCCTGTGGTACGCAGGCTGATCACCCGTTTAATAGCTGTGATACCCGCCGCACTGGTGATCTTAATTAACGGGGAGAAAGAAGTGGACAGCCTGCTTATTTTCAGCCAGGTGATCTTAAGTATGCAATTAGGATTTGCTGTTATACCGCTTATCCATTTTGTAAGCGATAAAGCCACCATGGGAAAATTTGCTATCAAACCTGTAGTAAAAGTTTCGGCATGGTTAATAACCTTTGTGCTGGTTTATTTAAACACGAGGCTGATTGTTGAACAGGCTGCAGACTATTTTACAACATCAGACAACCTGTTCTGGAAAAGCCTTATTGTTTTGGGAGGTATTGGCTTTGCTGTCCTGTTGCTTTATACTACTTATTATCCCCTTCAAAAGAAGAAAAGGGCCATGCAAAAAATAACGATACACAATCAGCCGGAGGCTCTGGAAATAGCCCCGGTAGCTGCTTACAATAAAATTGCTATTACGGTTGATTTTGAGGAGCTGGACCAGCAGGTAATTAATCATGCCTTATCCCAGGGAGCGCCGGGATGTGTTTTTGTACTAATCCATATAACAGAAAGTGTGGCAGGCGGCGCCAATTATCACGAAAGCGTCGATAATGAAACGATCAGCGACAAGGAATTCCTTAATAATTATGTGATACAATTGCAGCAAAAAGGCTATAAAGCCGAAGCCAGGCTGGGATTCGGGAACACCGTGGACAGTATAGCAAAAATTATCAACGAATCGGACACAGAACTTTTAGTAATAGGCGCACATGGACATAAAGGCCTTAAGGACCTGATTTACGGAGAAACCATAAATAACTTACGCCATTTGATTAAGATACCGGTACTAATAGTACAAAACTGATACTATTCTCCGGTAACAGGCCTTTTGGTCCGGAGCAGATGCTTGAACCGGCTAAATGTTTCAGGCTTTATATTCAGGTAAGAGGCAATATATTTTTGCGGCACCCTTTGCAGTATTTCGCGGTGGTTCTCTACAAAATTTAAAAATCTTTCCCTGGGTGATTGCATGATAAGGCTGGTTTGCCATTTATCTTTCAATACCATGGTATGTACTGTTACCAGGCGCCCTAATCTTTCAAAACTGTGGCTCGACCGGAAAGTGCGCTCCATATCTTCATAAGTAAGAGAAAGCACCACGCTGGGTTCAATAGCATCAATAACATATTCGGAAGGAGTGCGTGTATAAAAAGATTCCTGGCTGCTGACAAGATGGCCCTCCCTTGATATCTGGACAATATGCTCGTCCTCCCCTGTTTTATAATATTTCCTGATCAGGCCCTGGTTGATGAAATTCATATAGTTTTCAACCTGTCCTGCTTCGGTAATCACCTGCTTTTTTGCAAATTCCCTGACGGTGATGATGGGAAGCAACTCTTTTTTTATTTCATTGTCGGTAAGAGGTACGAATTGCCGTAAAAACTTTACGAAATCCCCTGCAATTTTTTCATTAACTGCCATGAAACCAAAGGTAGTGAAAATTGATTTGCATCAAATATTATTTCTTGGCAATATAGCAGAATATTTAGGTTTTGCCGGTATGGTGTATTAATCTTTTATCTGTAGATTTGCCGCAATCAAAAATTCTAAAAGATTTATCTATGGCTCAAAAAATTAAAGTAGCTAATCCTGTTGTAGAACTTGATGGCGATGAAATGACGCGCATTATCTGGAAATTTATTAAAGACAAACTGATACTGCCTTATGTAGATGTAGATATTAAATATTTCGACCTTGGTGTGGAGTATCGCGATGCTACCAACGACCAGGTAACTATTGATGCTGCTAATGCTATTAAAGAGTATGGCGTTGGTATTAAATGTGCCACCATTACTCCTGATGAAGCCCGTGTAAAAGAGTTCAACCTGAAGCAAATGTGGAAAAGCCCTAATGGTACTATCCGTAATATTTTAGATGGTACTGTATTTCGTGAGCCTATTGTAATAAATAACATTCCGCGCCTGGTTACCAACTGGACGGCGCCTATTATTGTAGGCCGTCATGCTTTTGGCGACCAGTACCGTGCAACAGATACAGTGATCAAAGGAAAAGGTAAATTAACCATGACCTTCACCCCTGAAGATGGCGGCGAACCACAAACTTTTGAAGTGTACAACTACAAAGGAGATGGTGTAGCAATGACTATGTACAATACAGACGAGAGCATCAAAGGCTTTGCACGCAGCTGCTTTAATATGGCTTTAAGCAAAAAATGGCCTTTATACCTTTCTACCAAAAATACCATCCTTAAAAAATATGACGGCCGTTTTAAGGACATTTTTGAAGAGATCTATCAAAACGAATTCAAAGCCCAATTTGATGCAGCAGGCATTGTATATGAGCACCGCCTGATTGATGATATGGTGGCCAGCGCCTTAAAATGGAATGGCAACTTTGTATGGGCCTGCAAAAACTATGATGGTGATGTACAAAGCGACACAGTAGCCCAGGGTTTTGGCTCTTTAGGCCTGATGACCTCTGTGCTTATTACACCCGATGGTAAAACAATGGAAGCTGAAGCTGCACACGGAACTGTAACACGCCACTATCGTGAGCATCAGAAAGGCAACCCTACCAGCACTAACCCTATTGCCAGCATTTTTGCATGGACAAGAGGCTTGGCCTTCCGGGGAAAATTAGATGCCAACCAGCCTTTGATTGATTTTGCTGATGCTTTGGAAGCAGTTTGTATTGAAACAGTGGAAGAAGGAAAAATGACCAAGGACCTTGCAGTTTGTATCCACGGCAACAAAGTAAACCACGGAGCGCATTATTTGTACACGGAAGAGTTTTTAGAAGCTATTGATGAAAACCTGAAAAAGAAACTGGGTTAATATTTGACACTCTTCAAAGAAAAATGCACCGCAGATTTTGTGGTGCATTTTTCTTTTTTTGTATTTGCCAACCAGTAGCTTCATCTCCATGAAGAAGGCTGCTTTCATCTTTTTATATCCTGTAAAAAGAAATCATTAATTTACTGTCATCGCATATTTTTATGTTTGAACAGAGTAAAATGATATACATAGTGTTACGATTAAAAATTCAGTGTTACGATATATAATAAACGGTGATTTTTTTTTCGTTTTTTATCAGGTTTCTGTACTTTCGTTCAATAACATGGATTTTACACTAAGTACATATAAACAACTTCAAAAAGCATTAGCAATATTTTCCATGTTATTGTTAATACTGGCCCTGATAGGTACTCCCGTAATATTAACCAAACTGGCAAAGCAGGAAGCAAAATCGCTGACACTGATTGAAGAGAATGCTGAGCCGTTATCAGGGACCAATGAAGAAGTATCTGTTGCCGGCTTATCTGAATATTTACACTGTAGTGTTGATGCTGCTGCCCATGAATTAACCTATTTAAAACATGATCATCATAGTCATATTGATGTAGCCCATAATTGCTATATTGAACTGCTGTCTCCCCCTCCGAATGCTGACTGCAACCCCGCACATTCAGATTTTGATACTATAATAGTGGCCCGTATGTACAGTTAGTACATCAAAAATTGTCGCTGCACTAAAAGCACATTTTAAATTTTTTAGCCACAACTTTTACTTAAGTATAAAGAAAGGTCTGTTAATATAATTTCTTTCAGAATACACGCTTCTCATTTTATGCGTGTGAGTTATTAATATTTTCTAATCAAAAATTAAGAGTACTATGCATCTTACCCCACGGGAAATTGAAAAACTGCTATTGCACCAGGCTGGAGAGTTGGCAGCCAAGCGTCTTAAACGGGGCGTAAAATTAAATTACCCCGAAAGTATCGCCTACATATCCAGTGAAATTATGGAGCAGGCCAGGGATGGAAAGAAAACGGTAGCCGAATTAATGGAATGGGGCACCAAGCTTTTAACCAGGGGCCAGGTAATGGAGGGCGTACCGGAAATGATCCATGATGTACAAATAGAAGCTTTATTCCCCGATGGAAATAAGCTGGTTACTGTACATGATCCAATCAGATAAACGATTACTTAACCTTATAATAGAATATTGTTATGATACCTGGAGAACTCATACTTAAAAAACAAGATATTGTCTGTAACGCTAAAAAACAAACTGTCAAATTAGAGGTAAAAAATACTGGTGACCGCCCTATTCAGGTAGGATCGCATTTTCATTTTTTTGAGGTAAATAAAGCGCTGGATTTTGACAGGAATAAGGCTGTTGGGATGCGGCTTAATATTCCATCCAGCACCGCCGTACGTTTTGAGCCTGGCGAAAAAAAGCAGGTAATACTCGTTGAAATAGGAGGAAAAAAAATAGTGCGTGGCTTTAATAATCTCACTGACGGAAATGTAGCAGATAGCGCTGTTAAAACAAAAGCTGTGGCCAAAGCCAAACAAAATGGCTTTAAAGGAGCCAAATAAACAGAATATATTGTTTAATATCTTATTAAAAGTAAAAATCTATGTCGGAAAATAATAAAAAGCAAAGCAAAAAAAAGGCTGCTGAAGATGCTGCATCGCAGGGATGGAACAGGAGGGAGTGGATTAAAATTGTAGGAGCTACTACAGCCGGACTAACAGTAATGGGCTTAAATAAAGCCTTTGCCCAAAATAATAATGAAGTAAGGTTTGAGAACGGGAACCTGTATATAAAACGTGAAAAATACGCATCGCTCTTTGGTCCAACCACGGGGGATAAAGTACGTTTGGCGGATACAGAACTGTTTATTGAAATAGAAAAAGATTACCAGACCTATGGCGAGGAAAATAAGTTCGGGGGCGGTAAAACTGTAAGAGACGGCATGGGTCAGTCTACTTCTGCACTGGATAAAGATGCGCTGGATATGTGCATACTTGGGGCTACTATTATTGATCACTGGGGCATCGTTAAAGCTGATATAGGCATTAAAGACGGGAAAATCAAAGCTATTGGGAAAGCAGGCAACCCCGATGTACAGGATGGCGTAACTCCGGGAATGATCATCGGGGCCGCAACCGAAGTGCATGGTGGCTGGGGATACATAGTTACTCCCGGTGGTATCGACACTCATATACATTTCATTTGCCCGGAAATAGTTGACACAGCCTTATACAGCGGGCTAACCACTTTGATTGGCGGCGGTACCGGCCCTAATGATGGAACCAACGCTACTACTGTAACGCCCGGTAAATTCTTTATAGAAAGAATGCTCCAGGCTTCTGAAGGGCTGCCAATGAATGTAGGCTATTTTGGAAAAGGAAATGTATCTAACGAGGAAGCGCAGGTAGAGATGATCAAAGCAGGAGCCCTGGGTGTGAAAATTCATGAAGACTGGGGGTCCACGCCTTCAACCATTGATATGGCATTAAAAGTAGCCGATAAGTATGACACACAGGTAACCATTCATACAGACACACTAAATGAAGCGGGATACCTTGAAGATACTGTAAAGGCCATTAACGGAAGGGTCATTCACACTTTCCATACAGAAGGTGCCGGGGGCGGACATGCCCCGGATATTATCAAAATTGCGATGTATCCTAACATATTGCCTTCTTCAACAAATCCTACAAAGCCTTATACTATTAATACGGTAGCCGAACACGTAGATATGCTGATGGTATGCCACCACCTAAGCCCGAAAATCAAAGAAGATGTAGCTTTTGCCGATTCCCGTATCAGGCCTTCAACCATTGCAGCAGAGGATGTTTTACATGACCTTGGGGTGATTAGCATGATGAGCTCTGACTCCCAGGCTATGGGAAGAGTGGGTGAAGTGGTTACGCGTACCTGGCAAACAGCTCACAAAATGAAAGTACAAAGGGGTGCCCTGGCAGAAGATGCCAAAACAGGTAATGATAATTACAGGGTAAAGCGATACATAGCCAAATACACTATTAATCCGGCAAAGTCACATGGTATAGATTCATACGTAGGTTCTATTGAGCCTGGTAAAATAGCCGACCTGGTGATCTGGAAACCTGAGTTCTTTGGTGTTAAGCCGGAAATAATTTACAAATCGGGGATGATTATAGCATCAAAAATGGGAGATCCCAATGCTTCTATCCCAACGCCACAACCCGTAAGCTACAGGAAAATGTTTGGAGCTTATGGTGCAGCCCTGTCGCAATCTTGCTTCAATTTTGTTTCCAAAGCATCCATTGATTCAGGTAATATCGGGAAAATGGGGCTAAACCGCAAATGCCTGCCAGTAAAAGGTTGCAGAACGGTGCAGAAGAAGGATATGATACATAATAACTCCACTCCAAACATAGAAGTAGATCCTGAAACATACCAGGTAAAAGTAGATGGCAAAGTAGCTACTTGTGAGCCATTGAAAGAACTACCAATGGCTCAGCGTTATCTGCT
>DAOLFI010000076.1:0-9075 GCA_035326385.1 Niabella sp. | reverse complement strand
GATTTGATGAACAGATAATGCAGATGCAACTTGATCCTAATGGAGGCGATACATTTAACCGTGCTATAGTAGCCGGAATGAAGGCCGACAGGCAGGCAACATTTGGCAGCCAGGTACTTAGGGCTGTTTTATTTATGCTGATCGTATTGGGTGTTATTTATGCCGTACTAAAAAATATGATCAGACCGGTGATAGCGGTAATAGTTTTTGCTATGATCAGTATTATAGATCTTTGGGTGGTAGACAAACAGTATTTCAGCGATGACCATTATATTGCTAAAGATGAAATAGCCAACCATATTGAGGCACCTACCCCCATCGACCTGGAAATTTTAAAGGACAAAGACCCGCATTTCAGAGTGTACGACGTGGCGGGATTGAACAGCAACAGGGTTTCTTATTTCCATCGTTCGGCATTAGGATATTCTGCTGTGAAACTTCGGATCTACCAGGATATTATAGAAAGATACTTTACAGGAGCTCCCAATGAGCAGATCCTTAACGCACTCGATGTGCGGTATATTATTAACACCGACCAAAACGGACAGCAGCATATTATTCCTAACCCCAATGCTTATGGAGCCGCCTGGTTTGTAAAAGCGGTGAAGCCGGTTGCAAATGAAGTGGAAGAGCTGCAGCTTATTGGAAATACCAATTTAAAGGATACTGCTGTGGTGCAACAGGCTTCTCTGGAAAATGCAGGCAATACAACGGCAGATTCTTCTTCTGTCATAAAACTGGTAAAGTATACAAATGACGAAATAGAATATACTACCGGCTCTCCCACAGGCGGATTTGCCGTCTTCAGCGAAGTATATTATCCGGCCGGATGGAATGCTTATATCGATGGAAAGAAAACTGATATTGTTAAAACCAACTATTTTATGCGGGGCTTACTTATCCCCCAGGGGCAACATACGATAAAGTTTGTTTTTGAGCCGGAAACAGTAAAAAAAGGAGTGACGCTTGCTTATCTCAGCTCATGGCTGCTGATTATTATAGTGGTGGGTGGTTTCCTGATGCAATGGTGGGTGGATAAGAAGAAGTTTGCAATTAATAATTAGTAATTAACAATTAATAATGCGGGTGGCTTTGCTACGGTCAACTGTCATCTGTTATCTGTCATCCGTACTTGAACAACATCGCATCCATAGTACCCTATAAAATAATCCCTGCTATAAAAGGAGGTGAAAAGGGTATTTATTATTTTTTAAAGTATGTAGCCAGATATACGTCTGTAACTTGTTTTACTGTTTCGGAAAATACGGGTAAAGAAGAGGGGATTGATTTTATAGATGTTTTAGGCAGTACTGGCAAAAAATCCCGCTATGCCGATTTTTCTATATTTAATAAAATAAAAAAGGCCTGTAAAACAAGGGGGATCAAACATGTTATTATAGAGCATCCTTATTATGCCTGGTTAGGGATCGCTTTGAAAAAGCTGGGAGGGTTGAAGCTGATCGTGCATTCGCACAATATTGAAGCAGCAAGGTTTAAGAGCATGAACAAGTGGTGGTGGCGCATCATGTTCCAATATGAAAAGCTGGCCCACCGTTATGCCGATTTTAATTTTTTTATCACAGAAGAGGACAAGGCCTATGCGATAAAAGCGTATAAGCTTGATGCAAAAAAATGCGATGTTATTACTTATGGGATTGAAGCAGGCGCAGTTCCGCCGGCTCAGGAAAAGCAATATTGCAGGAACGCTGTTTGCAAGGAGCTGGGGCTGCCGGCTGATACCAGGCTTATCCTGTTCAACGGTACGCTGGACTATGGCCCAAACAGGAACGCACTCGACAGGATATTGAATGAGATCAATCCTGAATTGCTCAAAGCCAGTTCATTTCCTTACAGGATTATTATTTGTGGTTTACGATTGCCGGAGCGCTACGATCAGCTAAAAGCTTACAAAGAACAGCACATTATATACAAGGGTTTTGTAGAAGATATAGATCTGTATTTTAAAGCAGCGGATCTTTTTATTAATCCTGTTACTGATGGGGGCGGTATTAAAACCAAGCTGGTAGAGGCTTTAGGCGCCAATACGCCTGCGGTTTCCTTTAAAGCCGGGGCTTATGGAGTACCTCAAACTATTACAGGTAATCATCTGACTGTTATTGACGACGGAGATGCAGTAGGCTTTGCTGTAGCTATATGCAAAAAAATAAATTCAGCTACCGGCGATATCCCGGAATCTTTTTACCAATATTTTAGCTGGGATGCGATTGCGCAGAAGGCTGTGGGAATTGTGCGCAGATTATAGTTGGGGTGGGAGACAGGAAATCAGAAAGTCCGAAGCTGAAGAAGATGCAGGCTATTTTATTCTTGTGCGTGAAAAGCTGAAAGTCCTGAGCAAAAAGCTTAATGCATGAGATATTAAGCAAATGAGAATTGAAAATTGAAATATTCAACAGGCTGTGTTGGAGCAGTTCAAAGTGAATGCTTCAGACAGGGCATATCAATTGTGGGAGCGAAGGCCGTTAAGTGTGGAGTTACGAAAAGAAAAAGGGTTTCTGCAGAAACTGGAGTATATTCACTGGAATCCTGTGAAGGCTGGTTTTAGTTCATTACCGGAAGTATATAATACTCATCGGCATTGTTTTATCATACATGGTTAGACAATTGGGGGTTTCTTACGCGTTATCGTGGGTAATCAGGCTTGCCGGTGATAACACCGGCCAGGGTGGAAAAAAGATGTCGTTTATGCCATTCTCAAGCCATTAAAAAATATTCTCAGTCGGCCTCATCACATATGCAAAGGCTAATAAAAAAGGCGTTGAGCAAGATGAATGTGTTATAATACTTTGTAGAAATGAGGTTTGTTTGATAGTATAATAAAAAAATACTGTAAAGAGCGTATTACATTAGCAGCATAACCTCTCCAGCTTTTCCATGCAGCTTTTATATATGGTCTTAGCAGCAGCGTTTTTATAATAACAATCACAAAAGCAATTGCAATAGTTATTAGGTTAACCAGCAAATGAAACAAATACCAAAATATGCCAAACTCTTTTCTGAATCTTACAAAATTGGAGAGCATAATCTGGTAACCTTTTTTGTCTGATAAATTTTGATAACCTTTCGTTTTAGAGTTGTAAGCACTGCTGGAGCTTCCTCCTTCAAAATGTACCAGATGCAGATCTCCATAAATACGAAGTTTCCCAACTTTTCTTAATCGGCTACACCATTCGGCCTCTTCGGAATAAAGAAAGAAATCTTCATCTAAATATCCTGCTATTTCTATAGCTGATTTTTTTACCATCAAAAAAGCGCCATTTATCCAATCCACATCGGCTGTTGTAGTAGCATTGGCAATATTGGTTTTTTTTACCCCGAAGAATAACCCTGTTTTTTTTATCAATTGGCCTATATACGGCAATGCCATAAGATAATTTAGCCCGCCGGTTAGTACATAGTTGCCGGAGATTTGTGGTGTTCTGTCTACATTTAATAACTGAACACCGGCGGCAATACAATCATCGTTTTTTAACCGGGTAAAACATTTGCTGATTACACGGGCCTCGTTTAGTGTATCAGAGTTTAGTAGCAGAACAATGTCTCCTTGAGCCGATCTTATGCCAGCATTGTTGGCTCTTGCAAAACCACTGTTATAACTCATTTCAATCCACTTAATATTTGGATGGGCTGATAAAATAATCTCTTTGCTATTATCCTTTGACTCATTGTCCACCACAATAATTTCTATTTTATCTTCCGATAAGTCTTTATATATAGACCTGACGCAATCTACAATGAGCTGTGGGGTTTTATAATTAACAATTATGATGGAGTAGGGACTCAATTATTTTATTTTGTGTTTATTTTTAATAAAATGCAGGGACATTAACAATTTAGAGCTAACACCGTTTCGTAATAATTTCCTGGAAATTTTTGATTGTGCTATTATCATCGCTGTTATAACCGGGTGGACAGGGCCATCGTATCCAAACTTTCGTAAATCTTCAATCTTTGTAATATTAAAATTCCTGATAAAACGCCAGTTATAATCATACACCAGAATATTTTTTAGCTTTTTAATTCCCATTTTTTCTAAGAAATGAAAATGCTCCGGTATTTCAATGGCGCCGATGTTTTTTGTGTAGGCAGTAACCTGGGAACTGCTCATATATACTTTTGTCAGAGGTTGTGGAAGATATACCAGCTTATCAGTTTCAAGCCTGCGACGGTACATATCTATATCTACCAGCCATTTGAGTTTTTCGTCATATTCGTATCTCCCGTCATTTTTATATAGAGTGGTGCTGGGCGGCCCGATAAAATTTTTAGCTAAAAGTATGGCCGGTTCTTTTGATGCTTCGTTTATTCTGAATTTTTCAGGAAAGAAAGGTTTTTCTTTTTTCCCATCTTCATACACATTGGTGTATGCCGAAAAAATGAAAGCTCCGTCATTGTTTTTCGCGCAGTTTGCAAACTGCTGCAACGCATCAGTACTCGCGAACCAGTCGTCATCATGCATCAGCTTTATCCACTGGCCTTTGGCCAATGCAATAGCAGCATTCCAGTTGGCGGGGGTGCCCAATGGCCTTGGGTTTTTATGATAGTACAGTGATGGAATATCTGAATACTCATGAAAAAGCTGGTAAACAGAATCATCGGGGCTGTCATCGGTTATGATTACCTCAAAATCGGTAAAACTTTGTATGCGGATGGAGTCCAGCAATCTTTTCAGGTATTGCGGGCGCTGATAAGCAGGTATACAAATAGAAATAAACGGCATATTAAGCTTTTTTTATGCCAAGAGTGAACAAATTAATTTTGTGTATCTCTTTCTGAAAAATTACTTTGAAATCGCAAAATTCTAAAAGCTCTCTGATTACATCGAACGAGAACACATGGTGATGCACGCACCGGTTGCGGAAATTGTCAAGTGTTCTTGTTTTAAAATTTTCAAAACTCTTAGTTCCGGGGTCTCTGCTGATATCGTGCAGGCCCAGTATTTCTTCAAAATGCGTAGTATCTGTTTCGTCTGTACCTTTTTCGTAATCTTCTTTTATGTGTTCAAAGTTTGTATAAGGCCGGTTAATATCAAAACAGTGCTCTTTGTTGGGAAGAACCAGCGCTATTGTCCCCCCGGGTTTTAATACCTTGTTCCATCTTTTCAATGCTTTTATAGGATTAGCTACATGTTCTAAGCTATGACAGGAAAGTAAAAAGTCGTAATGGCTGTTTTCTATTCCGTTCAACTCTGCTGCTTCGGAAATATACTGCCTGCCTCTGGTGTAGCCTTTCAGGTATTGATAAGTATGGCCTGCTTTGATTTCCCCTTCCCAAACGGTATCTGAGTTAAAATTAACGCCGTCTACATTTTTTGCATACAAATAAACAGGGTAATAGCTTTTTTGTCTGAAAAAATTACTGGGCCCTCCAATTTCAAGCCCGTTTTTACTTTTCAGGGCCCTTGCCAAAGCTATTGTTTCCCTCTTGTCGGGATGCCTGAACGCACTTAGAGCTGTAATAACTGCATCTGTTATTTTCATTGCCTATTTTTATTCTTCTTAACTTGGCAAAATAATTTCTTTTAGTTCAGAATGGAAAAAGTTTTTGGCGTTGTAATCCTGTTTAACCCTCAGGAAAATGTTAATCGAAACATATCCAGCTATTTATCTTTTGTAGATAAGCTGCTTGTGATTGATAACAGTGAGCCGCCTGCAAAAATTAATTTAGGGGAATTAGAAGAGAAAGATAAAGTTGTTTTAATTGCTGAAGGTGTTAATAAGGGAATTGCTATACGACTGAATGAAGCAGCAAAATATGCGTTTTCGGAAGGAGCGTCGTGGCTGCTGACTATGGACCAGGACTCTTTTTTTAATGAAAGCAACCTTGTGCTTTACCAGGAATATTTTCATCAGTATAAAAATAAAGATAATGTGGCGTTGTTTGGGGTAGAGTTTGAACAGCCTTCAGGAGCAATCGGCAATGAAACGGTTGAAACATATAATATTATAACATCGGGCAGTCTGGTAAACCTTGAGGTTTATAAGAATATCGGCGAATTTGACGAGGCTCTTTTTATTGATGATGTAGATGTGGAATACTGTATCCGGGCCAATTTGAACGGATATAAGACACTTAAATTTAAAAACGTTTATTTACATCATTCTTTAGGCACAGTTTTGCAATACCGATCCCTGAAAAGCTTTAAAAAAACGTCCAGGGTGCTACACTCCTCCCTCAGGATTTATTATATGCTGAGGAATCATTTGTATGTTAATAAAAAATATAAATCAAAGCTGCCGGAATTATTTCTTCTGCAAAGGAAGAAAGACATTAGGAACAGGATAAAAAATAATTTTTTATACGGCGGTAATAGAATAGCACTTATAAAGTATCTCGTTCTTGCCCTGGTACATTATAAAAATAAAAAAATGGGCAGGCTTTAAAAAATATGACTATATGGCTTCAATGTTACATAATATTTCGGAAGGGATTACCAAAAAGTTAAAACAGATGCGTAATCCGTATAAAAAATTTCATATCAGCTGGATGGATTTGCGCTTACTGAAAAATAAGCCTAAGCAGTCCTTATATAAGCAGAAATTTCTTAATGGTTATATTCAGTTTTATGGAGCTTTGGAGTTCCTCCATGGTGTAAAAGAAATATTTATTGATGGTATTTATGATTTAAAAACCGGAAGTAATCCCAAAATTATTGATTGCGGCGGTCACATAGGATTGAGCGCTATCTATTTTAAATATCAGCATCCGGGGGCTGATATTGTTGTTTTCGAACCGGATCCCCGCAATTTTCAGATGCTTCAGGAAAATATCCGGGCCCAGGGATATGAAAATAATATTGAATTGAGAAATGAAGCTGTTTGGATTGAACATACAGAGCTGACTTTTTTTTCTGATGCCTCAATGTCAAGCAGGATAGCAACGGGTAACGAAAGTGATATAGTAAAAGTCAAGGCCTTCCGGCTAAGAGACTTGTTAACGGAAGAAGTAGATCTGCTTAAACTAGATATTGAAGGTGCAGAATACCAGGTTTTAAAAGACATTAAAGATAAATTCCATTTGCTTAAAAATATCTTTATTGAATATCATGGAGATTTTGATAAGCAAAACGAGTTGGTGGAGATACTGGGTTGGGTAGCTGATGCCGGGTTTAAATTTTATATTAAAGAGGCCTGCAATGTATATGCGCACCCGTTTAATAAAAATGAAGATGATAATATCAGCTATGATGTACAGCTGAACATATTCTGCTTTAGATAATATTTTTCAAAAACAGCTCCAGCCCTTTTCTTTTCTCTTCGTCCAGTTCATAGCTGAGGTTATGCGAAAAATATTTCTTTAAATCATAAATACCATTATTATGCTCGGCAGCTATTTCATCTATATGCTGTAACCCATACCCGTTGGCTTCATCAAATTCTTTAATAAACTCATCAGGCAGTTCCTGCGTGCTTACCCAGGCTGCAAATACAAAAGGCAGGCCGGTGGCTGCTTTCCATTCGCCGGCCAGGTCGTAAATATATTTCGAGTGTTGCCGCTGTTTTAATGCCCTGTCTCCGATGATCAGGGCTGCTGTATCACCCTTTATTTCTTTTATGTAGCTTTCATCATTGGCGGTAATATATTCAGGATCTGTTTTCCAGTGATGCTTCATCAGCCATTGTAGAAGCTGCACCGATGAGCGGCTCTGGTAGTCAAGATATATTTTCCGGATATGTTCAACCGGCTCTTCGCTAAAGAGCGCTACAGAGGCCACATCACCAACCGATCCTATGCAATAATTCCCGTTGATATAGCTCTGAGGTAGCTTTGGGATTACAGCCACAGGCACTAACCCCAGGTCAATCTCTCCGTTTTTGAGCTTGTCTGCCAATAAAGCGGGATGTTCTTCTATCAGCTCTATCTTATCTTTTATAGGGAGCCGTTCCAGGCCATAGATCAGTGGGCGTGTATTTAAATAACTAACAATACCTACTCTTATCTTTTCTTCCACTTTGAATGCTTATTTTTGCGCGAAGATAGTTTTTTAGTTCATGGTTCATCGTTCATGACTCATAGAATATGCTATAAATTAAGAGCGATGAGTTATTAACCCCAGGCTATGGCGTTTAGATTTGAAGATTTAAAAGTGTGGCATAAAGCCGCGGAATTGTCAACGAAATAGATTTGCTGGCAAGGCAGTTTCCTGTAGAGAAGCGCTTTAGCCTTGTTTCTCAATAAAACGGGCAGCAGATTCTGTTGTATTGAATATTGCAGAGGGAAGCAGAGGACAATCCGTACCGGAATTAAAGAGATTTTTAAATATTGCACTTAGATCATCAATAGAAGTAGTAGCCTGTCTTTTTCTGTCAAAAGTGAGGACTAGGACTTATGTTACCCAAGAATCGTTTAAAAAGTATTATAATGAGTATGAATTATTGTGTAAAATGCTAACCCAACTCCGAGAATCTATGTAACAGGTTGGGTCTGTTCTTCCATGAACTATCAACCATGAACTATGAACCAATAAACAAAAAAATGTCTTTAACCGCAATTTCGCCTATAGACGGCCGCTACAGCAAACAGGTGCAAAGCCTGCAGGAGTATTTCAGTGAATATGCCCTTATTAAATACAGGGTAATTGTAGAGATCGAATACCTGTTTTTATTGTCTGATAAAAAGTTTTTAAAGCTGACGGCCTCCGCAAAAAAACATTTACGCAGTGTAATGGAAAACTTCAGCGTAGAAAATGCTGAAGCCATAAAGGAGATTGAAAAAACCACTAATCATGATGTGAAAGCGGTAGAGTATTTCCTGAAAAGCGAATTAGATAAAACAGACTCCAAAGAAGCCAAAGAATGGATCCATTTTGGCCTTACCTCGCAGGATATTAATAACACTGCCATTCCTTTACTTTGGAAGCATAGCCTGGAGTTTGAATTATTACCTGCTTATCTGAATCTGCAAAATCATTTACATGAGCTGGCCCGGCAATGGAAAGAAATACCTATGCTGGCCAAAACGCACGGCCAGCCGGCTTCTCCAACAAGATTGGGTAAGGAGATAATGGTATTTGTAGAAAGGATCGAAAATCAGGTTCAATTGTTTTCATACATCCCT
>DAOLFI010000907.1:0-1885 GCA_035326385.1 Niabella sp. | reverse complement strand
AGGTCGGCTGGGTTCCCATTGTCCATGCCTTCAATAGCCGCAGGTCCGGATATATTAACCCTTACCAGGTGCCCTGCATCAGGAACAAGATTCCCTTCTTTATCCACAATACGAACAGTGATAAAAGATAATTCATCCTTTTTACTGTCAATAATCTTATGCTCTACAGACAATTCAAGTTTATAAGCATCACCGGCGGTACGGATTAACTTCTCCAATACTATTTTATTGTTTTTATATGATACGGCCTTTAATTCACCGGGTTCATAAGGCACCCGCCATAAAACATGAAATGCAGTATCTATCTTTGTTTTACGGCCTAACGACCTCCCGTTCAAAAACAATTCTACTTCATCTGCATTATTATAATAAGCTTTTACATCCACGTTCTGTCCCGGCTTCCAACCTGTCCCGCCTTTAGCAGGGTTCCAATGAGGGTAAACATGCAGCACGGGCTTCTCCGTCCACTCACTTTGATACATATAGTACACATCTTTAGGGAAACCGGCTATATCAATAATACCGTAGTATGAGCTGCGCGCAGGGTACGGATAAGGAACAGGCTCTCCCAGGAAGTCAAATCCGCTCCAGACAAAAAGTCCCGACATATATTTATATCTTTTTACCTGCCACCAGTTATTTTCATGCGTTACGCCCCAATAAGCGGCTACGTTATCATAGGCTGAAACAGTATAATCAGGATTTCCATTTTCCACATACTTGAATTGTGAGGAGGATGGCCATAACCGCAATGAATCGGCTGGCATATCATAATGGCCACGACTCGCCAGGCCCGACACATTTTCTGATGCTATAATTTTCTGGCCCGGATAATGCCTGGGAAAATCTTTATAAGAATCTACTTTATAATTAAAACCCAGCACATCTAATGCTCCTGACTGATAGATGTAATTTTTAGCAGGATCGCTCTCACTTAACGCACAGGTAACAGGCCTGGTAGTATCCAGATCCTTAACGATCTTTACCAACTCTTTAGTCAGGCGGATCCCTGTAGAATCAAATTGTTCACGTATTTCATTACCTATGCTCCACATGATAATAGAAGGATGATTCCGGTCGCGCCTTACCATGTGTTCCAGGTCCTTTTTATGCCACTCTTTAAAGTCGATATGATAATCAAACTTATTTTTTCTTTTTGCCCACATATCAAAGCTCTCATCCATCACTAAAAAGCCCATTTCATCACACAGGTCCAAAAGTTTTGCTGCCGGCGGGTTGTGTGCCATTCGTACAGCATTTACGCCCATCTCTTTTAAAATTCTCAGCTGGCGTCTTGCAGCAGATGTATTGAAGGCTGCGCCTAAAGCTCCTAAATCATGATGCTGGCAAACGCCTAATATTTTCATTGCTTCTCCATTAAGCGAAAAACCATTCTCGGCATCGAAATTAAAATAACGGATACCGAATGATGAAATATATTCATCTACCACCCGGTTGTTCTGATACACTTTTGTAACAAGTTTGTATAAAGCCGGATTATTTACAGACCAAAGCTCTGGCTTATCAATATTAATAGTTTGATAATATTTATCTTGTTTAAGAGCAAAAGCAGACACTTCTTTTACTTTTTTTCCTTTAGGATCATACACTGCGGATAGCAGCCGGATAGCAGCCGTTCCATGTTTCTCAATATCCAGCTCAACGGCTACTTCTGCCTTTGTTTTTGTAACCTGCGGAGTGGTAATAAAAGCACCCCACTCTTTAATGGCAGTTTTGCCGGTAGTTAACAATTTTACATCCCTATAAATACCAGAGCCGGTGTACCAGCGTGAATTGGGCTGCTGCGCATTATCCACTTTTACCGCAATCAGGTTTTGCTGATTAGCCGGTTTTAACCAGGGAGTAAGCTCATAGCGGAAAGCGG
>DAOLFI010000906.1:0-1886 GCA_035326385.1 Niabella sp. | reverse complement strand
AATGTGCGCATTAAAAAAAAAACAAAGAAACACAAACACACCCGCCGATAACAGAAAGAACAGCTAATACAATTAACGGAATTGTAATGGCCGCAGGACTTTCGTGTAAATGATGCTCCTGTTCATGTGTACCTCGGAAGCGGCCTTTAAAGGTAGTAGCGTATAAACGGAACATATAGAAGGCGGTCATTAAAGCGCCGATCAATCCAAGTGCATATAAAACAGGAGATGTAGCAAAAGCCCCTGCCAGGATCTCATCTTTGGAAAAGAAGCCGGAGAAACCGGGGATACCTGCAATAGCCAGGCAACCCAATAAGAAGGTAATATTGGTGATCTTCATGTATTTGCTAAGACCTCCCATTTTGCGCATGTCCTGCTCACCACCCATTGCGTGGATCACGGAACCAGAGCCTAAGAACAGTAAAGCTTTAAAGAAAGCGTGCGTCATCACATGGAAAACGGCAGCAACATAAGCGCCGGTTCCCAAAGCCAGGAACATATATCCTAACTGGCTTACAGTAGAGTAGGCCAATACTTTTTTAATGTCATTTTGTTTTAACGCGATGCTGGCAGCTAATAACGCGGTAGCAACACCAATAATAGCGATGCAGTTTAGGGTGCCGGGAGCCATGGAGTACATCAGGTTGCTGCGAGCGATCATATAAATACCGGCTGTAACCATTGTGGCAGCATGTATAAGCGCAGAAACAGGAGTGGGGCCGGCCATCGCATCGGGTAACCAGGTATATAACGGAATTTGCGCACTTTTCCCGGTAGCGCCTACAAATAATAAGGTAGTAATTACTGTAATATCAAAGCCTGAAAGCTTTGCCAATGCTTCGGGGGTAAATATCTCGCTGAAAGTAACAGATCCCAGCTTACTGATGAGCATAAACAAAGCAATAAGGAATGCCAGGTCCCCAATGCGGTTCATGATAAAAGCTTTTGATGCAGCTTTTGTATAATTTTTGTTTTTAAACCAGTAACCGATAAGCAAATAAGAACATAGCCCAACACCTTCCCAGCCAATAAACATTATAACGAAGTTAGCGCCCATAACCAGCAGCAGCATGGAGAACACGAACAGGTTGAGATAAGCAAAATACCTGGCAAAATGACGCGGTTCTTCCTCGTGCATATAAGAGGTGGAGTACACGTGAATTAAAAACCCCACACCGGTTATGATCAAAAGAAAAATAGCGGTGAGCTGATCTGCCTGGAAGGCAAAGGGAATATGCAGGAAACCTGCTTTTATAAAGTCAAAGTACTCAACAATGGCGGTGTTACCAGCCTTAACCTGCATGAATACCATCACGCTTAATACAAACGATCCTAATATAGAGCCGCTGCCGATGATTCCTACAAGTCCTTTTGATAAATAGTTTCTTAATAAACCATTTAGTAAAAAACCAACGAGGGGCAATAGTGGTATTAAGATCAGTTCAATTTTCATCTAAATAATTTATACTGGTAACATGTAAACTTTTCAACCTGCAAACTTTTTAATCTGCCTTAATGTTTCAATCTGTTTAAGAAATTAATATCCACCGAGTGAATATTTCTATACATCATTACTATAATAGCCAATCCCACGCTCACCTCTGCTGCAGCTACCACCATAATAAAGAATACAAATAATTGTCCATCGGTTCCGGCCACCGTTAGCGCCGCATCCTTTACCGGCTGCATTTTTGAGAATGCCACCAACAGCAGGTTTACCGAATTCAGCATTAATTCTATGCACATAAACACAATGATCGCATTGCGGCGTGTTAATACGCCCACAATCCCGATTGTGAATAATGCTAAAGCCAGAACGATATAATAATTTATTGGCATGGCCCCCTCCGACTCCCCCAAAGGGGGAGAGTTTTAAGTTTACAAAA
>DAOLFI010000905.1:0-1888 GCA_035326385.1 Niabella sp. | reverse complement strand
AAAATGTATTGGGCGGCTTTGAGAATAACACCTTCATTATACAGCAAAATGAAGAGCTTTCCCTGTTTAAAGAACAGGTAGCCATACTACTAAAACGCTTTGATATATAATTGTTCTACATAGCCCTGACTTTAAAAGACCAGGTGATGCTGAACTTTGCCACCAGCTCACCGGCAGCGTTTTTTCCTTCAGAAGTAGCAGTTACTATTTGAGACTCACCTGTTTCAATAGCAGCTGTGACAGCGCTTTTGAAGGCTTCACCATCTGAGCAGGTAAACAGCGTGATCCCGGTAGCTTTCTTAAAATATTCAGCATCCATCTTTACAACTAACATAGATACCCCGGGCTTTCTTTTGTAAACATTTGCCATCGCCAAAGCACCGGTGCTCAACTCTGCCGCCATAGCAAGACAGGCAAAATAAGTGGACCGGAAAGGATTTTTACTGAACCACATATAGGGTACCGCTACACTGCAGGACCCGTCAGATATACTTTTGATGCGTACCCCGCTAAAGTAAGCCGACGGTAACTTCCGGAGCATAAATAAATTAAACTTAAACGAACTGGCAAGCTTTATAAAGTCATTATGGTTTTCCATATTCTTACATCAATAGTATACTCCTAAAGTTATAGCAATAAATAATAAAGACTCCATAAGTTTTATGCCGCCTTGAGTTTTCTATAGGGTGCTAAATCAATGTGGCGATGACAAATAAGTATCGTCACATCGACCAGAGGGAGATGTCTCAGCGAAAACCTGCTTTTTTCATAATTCAGCCTCACGTTGAGATTTCTCTGCTACGCAGCGAAATGACGATTGGTTATCAGCATATCACAAATACGTCATTGGCCCTATAACGCTATTTGTTGTCTTTTTACAATTTCCACTCAAGCGGGATAATTAAACGCGCATTGAAATTGCGTCCCATATTAAACACACCAGTTCTTCCTGTTACCGGATTTTCATCAGCATATTTTAGCCTGCTTAAATGGCTTTGGTAAGCCACATCGCTTATATTCTGAATACCAAAGCTAACAGAGCATATCTTTTGTCCTGCTATTTTTACATCGCTGCCAATACCTGCATTAAAAAGCACATAGCCTTTTGTAGCTGTTTCAGTTTCATAACCCGCAAAGAAATTATTTTGAGCAGCCACGGTATTCATCTCTATCTTACCATAAAAATTTGATAATATTTTCAACACGCTGGGAAATTCGGCCCGTAGCTCAGTTAATACAGTTACAGGAGCTATCAGCGGCAGATTAGAAGAACCATCAACGGCTTTGGTAAACCTGCCCCTCACAAAAGAGAACGTGTTTTCAAAATGCAGCCAATCCAGCGGATGCGGGTGAATATCAAATTTTGCTTCAATACCTGTTAATCCTGCACTTTGCTGATTGAATTGAAATGCAGGAGCCCCATCTATTAAAGAGTCGGCACCATTACCCGCCAGCAACCTGTTATAAAAAATATAATTATTGATATAATTGAAGTAGGGTGCCACACTAATGTCAACATGATTGGTTGTTATTTCAATCCCTGCATCTATGGATGTTGATACTTCACTCTTCAGTTTTTGATAACCTATTTCATATCGGTTGGTGCCTTCATGCTCCCCATTGGCTGCCAGCTCAGATAAGTTAGGTGCCCTGAAACCCCTGCTGATATTCGCTTTTAAAGATATATGATCACTCATTTCATGTGTTGCGCCAAGGCTTGCTGAAAAGTTGGCGAACTTTTTAGTAAAGGCATTGAATTTCTCTTCACCCTCTTCTTCCATTGATTTGCTGTTAATGCTCCTCGTATCATATCGCAATCCTCCGCTTAAAGTGGTTTGCCCCCATGTTTTTGAAGCAACACCATACACCCCAAAATCAAAAAGGTTGT
>DAOLFI010000904.1:0-1891 GCA_035326385.1 Niabella sp. | reverse complement strand
AAGATGCTAAAAACATCATCAATAAAGTGATCCTTGCGGCCCAGGCAAGAGCTGCAGCCAGAAAAGCAAGGGACCTGGTACAGCGTAAGTCTGTTTTGAGCGGTGGCGGATTACCGGGTAAGCTGGCCGACTGTTCAGACCGTGATCCGGAGCGTTGTGAGCTTTACCTGGTAGAGGGTGATTCGGCTGGAGGTACGGCCAAGCAGGGCCGCGACAAGAGTTTCCAGGCTATTCTTCCCTTGCGTGGTAAGATCCTGAACGTGGAAAAAGCAATGGAGCATAAGATCTATGAAAACGAGGAGATCAGGAATATTTATACTGCGTTGGGTGTAACAGTAGGTACGCCAGAGGATCCTAAAGCGTTAAATCTTATTAAGCTCCGTTACCATAAGCTGATCATTATGACGGATGCTGATGTGGACGGAAGCCATATTGCAACGCTTATATTAACTTTTGTTTTCAGGTATATGAAGGAACTGGTAGAGCAGGGATATGTGTACCTGGCCCAGCCGCCGTTATATCTTATTAAAAAAGGGAAAGAATCGGCTTATGCCTATAATGAGGAGCAGCGTAAGGTATTGGTAGAAAAGCTTGGTGCGGGAAGAGAAGATTCTGTAAATATTCAGCGGTATAAAGGCTTAGGTGAAATGAACGCCGATCAGCTTTGGGAAACCACTATGGATCCGGATCGCCGTACTTTAAAGCAGGTAACTATAGAAAGCGCTGCCGAAGCCGACCGCGTTTTCAGCATGTTAATGGGAGATGAAGTAGCGCCGCGGCGGGACTTTATTGAAACCAATGCCAAGTACGCCAAGCTGGATATTTAGCTATATTGTATCTATTTTGTCGAATATTTCCGCTTTCTTTTAACTAAATCCCTTAATTTCATTTTTTTTAATCAAAAAAACTATAGCTATGGCAGATGCAACACTTACAGCTTACAATGTAAAAACCAAAGAGAAAAACGTGCCTATCCAGGACGCCGTGATATCAAGAACAGCTAAAGGCGGCTATATTGCAAAAGGACATGATGGTAAAGGAAACAAATTAACAGCCCTTTTAGGAGAAGCAAAAGCGCTTGCTGCTATTCAGGCCGGTTTGGCAAAACAAGACTGGTAAACATCCTGAATTTTCATATCAAAATACTGACCCGGCCAATCTGCCGGGTTTTTTAATGTGTATAGATACATTTGTATTTGTCCTGCTGAACAAATAGTAGTAGGCTCGTTATACTGCAATGGAGCTGTAAAGCCTGACTTTTCCTTTGTTTAGAGGGAGAAGGAACGCTTTGTAAATGTCTTTTTTTCCTGCCGGGATGTATTTTAATATAATGGCAACGTTTGCGTAAATAAACTGGCGTTTTAATGATGCCGCAACGGGTATTCTTTTTACCTTGTACACCCTAATAGCTTGCAAATGTTAAAGAAATTTATTTTAGGATGGTTGCTTGCTGCCAGCACAATGGTAGCTTACGGTCAGAAAAGCTGGGACCTGCCAAAAGTCGCGGAAACGAAATTTAAGTCCACCAGCTACCCCATAACAAAATACGGGGCAGTACCGGATGGTTATGCACTGAATACAAAAGCTATTCAACAGGCAATTGACGAATGTAGTGCAAAAGGCGGAGGTATAGTGCAGGTTCCCGCGGGGTTGTGGCTTACAGGCCCCATCGTGCTGAAAAGTAATGTAAACCTGAACCTTGCCATTGGAGCTACCCTGTTGTTTACAAAAGATAAAAGCCAGTATCCTCTTATTAAGGCTAACTGGGAGGGCTATGAGCAAATGCGTAATCAGTCGCCTATATCTGCTGAAGGCGCTGTTAATATCGGAATCACCGGTAAGGGAATTATTGACGGTAATGGAGATGCCTGGAGGGCGGTTAAAAAATTCA
>DAOLFI010000075.1:0-9200 GCA_035326385.1 Niabella sp. | reverse complement strand
GCTGATTAGCCGGTGCATAAGCATTTGCAATAGCATTGATGTCGAAAGAAAAAATGTGGCTGTTACGTATAGCTGGTTCTGTTTCTTCTATACCATCCTTTACATGTCCTACTCTGAAAAAATCAAATTTCAGCTTATCTAATGTTTGCAGCATACCGGGGTGTACCAGGTAACTTTGAAAACCCAGGTGGTTATAGTGTTTGACGTAATTAGGTTCGCTGGTGAACATCTCCATTAAAAAATTATCGTTTCTGAACGGAGATTCCATATCCAGATCTATGATGGCATCCACACCTGTGGCCTCTATTATTTGTTTTGCATTTTTGCAGGCATTGTATTGGGCCAGTGTAAGATCGTGCGAACCACCAATAATAATAATGGTTTTACCCAGCGATGTAATTTCTTCAATTACTGTTTGTAAAGCTGCCAGGGTATCATTGTAGGTAGCGCCGTGCCTTATATTTCCTATATCCGCAATTTTTATTTTTTCATGCCAGTAAAATAAGGAATACAAATGCTTTCTTACCAGTTGGGGAGCTTCGCTTGCAGGGCCTAAGTAACCACGTCCGCGCTGTTCTCCGCAGCCTACTAAAATAATATCGGCATTATCAATATCAGGGAATGAGCCATTATAAATATCAATGATATTTCCAAGCTGACCAGGTTTATAAGTTTCATCACCTGTTATTTCTACAATATTTACTTCAGATAAAAAATCAATTAAAGACATGAACGCAATATAGGTTTATTTTGAAAGTAAAAAACTATTTGCTGTTCATGTTCAGCATAAATCCGCTGCCAGAGCCGGTTTGAACCTGTGGCAGCTCACCATTCCATTTGTTTACTTTCAGGTATTCAACATAAGTGGGAGTAAGCGATACCTGTTTTCTGCTGATGGCTTCTGCTTCACCCGCTGCCTGTATCACTACTGCAGCGCTGTCGGCTTTTGCCTGGGCCACTTTTCTTTCCCCTTCAGCAATGGCTACCAGTTTCTGATTTTCTGCTACCTGCACTTCCTGTATGGCTTTTGTTTTTGCTTCAATAGATTGTTGCAGGGCGGGAGGGGGAATGATATTGGTACGTAACTGGGATATGATAAACCATTTGGATACACGTTTATTGGCTTCACTGATAATATCATTTTCAAACTGTTCACGTTTATTAAAAATATCATCTACTGACCATTTATTGGCTACGTCGTTTACAGTACCAACAATAGCGGTTTGCAGCCATTGCTGTTCTACACTTTTTACATCAAGGCGAAGGTTCTGGAACATATCTCCAACATCACCAGGCTTTAAAGCATAGTTGAAAGAGGGTTTAATAGTAGCGCTGAAACCTCCTTTGGTAATTACCTGCTGCTCAGGATATTCAATATGTTGCTGGAATACTGGAAATTCATACAGGCGGCTGATCCAGGAATTATATAAAACCCAGCCGGTCTTATATTCAAATTTGCTTACACCGCGGTTGTCACCCGTAAGGTTTACTTTAATACCTACATGACCGGCATCCACTCTTTCCAGTTTCAGAGGTTGTATTGCTGCCAGTATTAGCCCTGCTATAAGAATACCTATGGTTATGGCCCAGGTTGAAGGTTTTCTGTTTTGATTACTTTTTTTATAGTAAAAAAAAGCAATAATTATGGCTGCAAAAAATGTAATAACAGATACGATCATTTGAATAAAGTTTTGATGGGTTTATAGAATAAAACTAGGAACAACGTAATTTCCGTAAGAAGGAATATAAAAAGATAAGCAGTGGAAGAAGCCCTGTTAATAAGGTACTCAGCCAGCAGTGTGGTTGAAAAAATAAACAAGAGTATTTTTAAAATGGTTTTAAGCATAGTAATAGATTTTAAGGTCTTATCTGTTCTAATATTAAAGCCAGCATTAATGTTTTTCTTATTTCAACATTAAAGTTTATTTTGGCATCTAATGCTTTGAATACTTTAAGTATGGTTTCAAAGCGCGCATCTTTGGCATTATTCTCTATCTTGGATATCTGGGCCTTCTTAACGCCTACAAGTTCACCCAGTTCCTGCTGCGTCATATTTTTTTCAAGCCTTACTTTTTTGATGGTTTGACCAATCAGGTCCAGCCTTAACTCACTGTTTTCGTAAGCTATTACCCTCGTAGCCTCTTTTTCTGGATTTCCCTGCTGCCGCTTTCTTGGAGACATAGAATCATATTTAATATAAAGTTAAGGGTTTCCCGTTTAGGAAACAAATAAATATGGATTAGTTGTGTAAATCAGAACATAATTACTTTACTTTGCACTCATACAAACCCAATAAACATTTGCGAATGAAACTTCTTGAAAACAAAGTAGCCATTGTTACCGGAGCAGCCAGGGGAATTGGTGAAGCTATTGCCATAAAGTTTGCTGAGCATGGTGCTCATATAGCTTTTACTTATGTTAGCGATAGCAGTGCAGCACGTGCAGCAGCTCTTGAAGAAAGGCTTACCGGTTTGGGTGTAAAAGCCAGGGCATTTAAAAGTAATGCCGGTGACTTTGCTCAATGTGAAGTTTTTGTAAACGATGTTTTGAAAGAGTTTGGTACTATTGATATTTGTGTTAACAATGCCGGTATATCAAAGGATAATTTATTATTACGGATGACACCTGAACAATGGGAAGATGTATTAAAGATCAATCTGAACAGTGTTTTTTATATGACGAAGCAGGTGATTAAACCCATGATGAAAGCAAAGAGCGGAAGTATTATTAATATGAGCTCTGTTATTGGTGTAATGGGAAATGCAGGCCAGGCGAGCTATGCAGCAAGTAAGGCCGGTATTATAGGGTTTACAAAAAGTGTGGCCAAGGAGCTGGGCAGCCGCAATATCCGGTGTAATGCTATTGCCCCGGGTTTTGTAGAAACAGATATGACCAGTTACCTGAACGATAATGCCGGTGCAGAAAAATATCTGGCTGATATTCCGTTGAATCGTTTTGCCAAGGCTGAAGATATAGCCAATGTTACGTTGTTCCTTGCATCAGATATGGGCAGTTATATTACCGGTCAAACCATTAGTGCCTGTGGTGGTTTAAATATTTAATTCTTAAGCCTTTAGCTTTACAAAATCAATACAGTTTTGAAAGAAGTATATAAGCACTTAGTGTTGCTTACATATTGTATTTTTTCTTTTCTTTTTTCTTTTGCGCAAACACAATATGATTATCATCTTGAAGCAGCAAAGAAGTTTGGCATTCCTCCTATAAAAGACCAGGCACAGGTAAATTCGCTGGTTAAAAAAAAGAAGCTGGTATTAATTTTTCCTCAGCGGGGATATACCATTGCCCGGCTCACCCATAGTAGACCCTACCTTAATGCTAGGTCTTATAAGGTATTAAAAGAAATCGGGGCCAGCTTTTATACAAAGAGTAAAAAGAAAACTTTTACCGTAACATCTGTTACCAGAACACTCTATGACCAGAAAAGATTAGCCCGGGTTAACAGAAATGCAGTTACTACAAAATTGAGCTCTCATAATTATGGTTGCTCTTTCGATATTTCCTATATCCGTTTCAACCGCCGAAAAGCACCTAATGCCCGGCTGGAAAAAATGTTACAGGATATACTAACTCAAATGCAAAAGCAGGGAAAGTTATACTTCATCAAGGAGTACCGGGAAAAATGTTTTCACGTTACTGTAAGATAGCCGGGTTCAATAAAATATTATTTTCAGGCACTCTTTTCTTTAAGAATATCTTTTACCTTTAAAAGGATTTTTTACTAAACATTCCTCAGCTTGATGCTGCTCCGTCATATACATTTTTTAAAGCTGGTTTTTTTACATAGTATCACTGCTTTTGGTGGACCACAGGCACATCTGGCTATGATGATGAAAACCTTTGTAAAGGAAACCCCCTATATCACAGAGCAGGAACTGATAGAGTATAATGCTTTTTGTCAGCTATTGCCGGGGGCTTCTTCTACCCAAACGATTACATTAATAGGTTTTAAGAGGGGAGGACCCCTTTTGGGTATTTTAGCTTTACTGGTATGGATACTCCCCGCCTGTACTATAATGTGCGCCTTATCCTTTTTTGTTCAGTATATGGAGGGCGCTCCCCGTGATTTTGATATATTTCAGTTCATAGTGCCTATGGCTACGGGGTTTTTAATATTTGCCTGTTTGAGCACCCTGCCTTATTCAGTTAAAAATTTAGCCACTGCGCTTATTGCAATAGGCTCTTCCATAGCAACTTATGCATTTTTTGGAAAACCTTTTTTTGTTCCCATCCTGATTATTTTAGGTGGATGTATTACTAACCTGAGCAGTAAAAGAATTCCGCAGGAAGCTGTCAAGCCCGGTAAGATAAGGTGGTGGAATATCTGGCTGTTTGCTATTATTTTTATTGTTGCCGGTGTATTGAGTGAGGTGGCCCGTAAAAATGACTGGCCTAACAGGAAGCCTATTAACCTTTTTGAAAACTCTTACCGTATGGGCAGCCTGGTTTTTGGTGGCGGTAATGTATTGATGCCTATTATGTATGAGCAGTTCAGTGTAAGGCCGGAAGCTGTTAAGCAAAGAAACCCTAATGCTATTCATATTGATAAGAAGGATATGCTTACCGGTATTGGGGTGGTAAGAGCTGTTCCGGGCCCGGTTTTCTCCATAGCATCCTATAGTGGAGGATTGGCTTTAAAAGATATGGGTCCGGCCATGCAAATGTTGGGAGGAGCTATTGGTATGATCGGAATTTTTCTTCCCAGCGCCTTATTGGTTCTTTTTTTCTTTCCTATATGGAACAGGCTAAAAAAATACGCTGTAATTTATCGTTCGCTGGAAGGAATAAATGCCGCTGTACTGGGTATAATGGTAGGATCAACTTTCTATATTCTTAAAGATATTACCCTTTTTGATGGTACCAGGCTGGGGTTTATAAATATCGGAATTGTTGCAGGCACGTCACTGGTTCTTATTTTTACAAAGATCCCGGCTCCGGTCATTGTTATAGCTTGCGTATTATTAGGTTATTTTCTGTAATAGCCGCCTTTTTCTATTTCAGAAATCACATTATCCGGTAAAAGATATTTTAATGACTTTTTTTCTTTGATCAGCTTTCTTATCCCTGTTGCCGATAATTCGAGCAGGGGTGCGTTTAAGACAGTGATTTTTGTATTATTTCCTACTTCAACTATAAATCCCTGCCTGTTGTAGATCAGGATCTCGAAATTCTCAAGGATATAAGTATAGTTTTTCCATCGTTTAATATTTTGAAAACTGTCACCTCCCATAATTACAACAAACTGGTATTGAGGATATTTTTCTGTAAGATGAGCGAGGGTTACTGCAGTGTATGAGGGTTTGGGCAGGGAAAATTCAATATCTGTCGCCTTCATTCTGTTATCATTTTCAATAGCCGTATTTACGAGGTGCAGCCGATGATTTTCATCCAACAGGGAGGCCGTTTCTTTAAGTGGATTATGCGGAGAAACTACAAACCATATTTTGTGAACCAGTTCTTCATTAAGAATATGGTTAGCAATGATCAGGTGTGCATGATGAATGGGGTTGAAGGAACCGAAGTACAGGCCAATTTTCATTTTCAGACATTTACTACAATTTGACTGGCTTCATCGGTCCTGAGACTTAATAAATAGCCGGCAACAGAAATAGACATAGGGTCATTAAATAAGGCTTTCTTTACCACTTCTATTTGTTCGCCTGGCAGGCAGCCCATTTCCATTAATTTCAGGAAAATCTCTTCCGTTGTGAATTTAACAATAATGGCCGTTTGCCCGGGCTGCAGGTCAGATAGCAATACTTCATTTACCATCTTACAAAGCTAAGCATTGTTGTTTGTGTTTTCTTTGCGATTTTTGACATATGCATCTTAAAGAATTTATAATAAACTTTCATTTCAAAAAGAGCACTACGCTTCGAAACCGGTTAGCCATAAAGAGATTTATCTCTTCCAGGCTTTTGGAGCATAAGAGAACCGGTTGTGAGATAAACTATGTGTTTTGTTCTGACGAAGATCTGTTAGCCATTAATCGTCAGCATCTGGATCATGATTATTATACTGATATTATCACTTTTGACCTATCAGAGACCAGTGAATCAAAACACTTAATCTCAGATATTTATATTAGTACAGACAGGGTAAAGGAAAACGCTGCTTTAACAGGGACTACTTTTTCTTCGGAATTGTTAAGAGTTATGTTTCATGGTATTCTGCATTTAATAGGGTATAAGGATAAAACGGATAAAGAGCAGAAAAGGATGAGGGAAGTGGAAGATGAATGGTTACAGCGGTTCTTTAAATAATTGAACGTTCCACGTGAAATCGTGAAAACTGTTTCAGTGTGAAACAATATTCCACGTGAAAAACGATTCACACATTATTTGATAAGAATTAGCCTATCCTCTAATAATACCTAACTTTGCACACTTATGTTTCCAGATTATGATGTAATAGTGGTAGGCGCTGGTCATGCCGGCTGTGAAGCGGCTGCAGCTGCCGCAAATATGGGCTCAAGAACCTTATTGATTACTATGAATATGCAAACCATTGCCCAGATGAGCTGTAATCCGGCCATGGGTGGTATTGCTAAAGGGCAGATTGTGCGTGAAATTGATGCCATGGGAGGTTATTCTGGAATAATAACCGATCTTTCAATGATACAGTTCCGCATGCTTAACCGTTCCAAAGGACCAGCCATGTGGAGCCCACGGGCGCAAAGCGATCGGATGCTGTTTGCTACCAAATGGCGTGAAATGCTGGAGCAAACGCCGCTTCTGGATTTTTACCAGGATATGGTAAAAGGTTTATTGGTAAAAGATAAACGAGTGTACGGGGTGGTTACTGGACTGGGGCATGAAATAAAAGCCAAAGCTGTAGTTTTAACTAATGGAACTTTTCTCAACGGTATCATACATATAGGCGAAAAACAGTTCGGTGGCGGAAGGGTAGCAGAGAAAGCAGCCAGCGGAATTACAGAACAATTAGTAGCGTTAGGCTTTGAAAGTGATAGGTTAAAAACCGGGACGCCTCCACGTGTGGATGGCCGCAGCCTTGATTATTCAAAAATGGAGATCCAGGATGGTGATGAGGAAATTACAGGTTTTTCTTTCACTGATACTAAAAAGATCAATGCTAAAGACCAGCGCTGCTGCTGGATTACTTATACCAGTCCGGGAGTTCATGAAATACTAAAAACCGGTTTTGACAGAAGTCCTATGTTTGCCGGGCGGATTGATGGGGTAGGACCCCGTTATTGTCCCAGTATAGAGGATAAGATCAACCGTTTTGCAGACAGGGACAGGCACCAGTTGTTTGTAGAACCTGAAGGCTGGAATACTGTAGAGATTTATGTTAACGGGTTTTCTACCTCTTTGCCGGAGGATGTACAATATAAAGCCTTGCGCTCTGTGCAGGGTTTTGAAAATGCCAGGCTGTTCAGGCCGGGTTATGCCATCGAATATGATTATTTTCCTCCCACACAGTTAAGCAATACGCTTGAAACCAAGCTGATTTCCAATTTATTCTTTGCCGGCCAGATTAACGGAACCACGGGTTACGAAGAAGCCGCCTGCCAGGGATTAATGGCGGGCATTAATGCCCATCAGAAAGTGAGAGAACAGGACGCCCTGGTTTTGAAGAGAAGCGAAGCCTATATAGGCGTGCTGATTGATGACCTGATTAATAAAGGAACGGAAGAGCCTTACCGCATGTTTACTTCCAGGGCAGAATACAGAACCTTACTTAGACAGGATAATGCAGATGCCCGGCTAACACCGCTTAGTTACAAGCTTGGATTAGCGAAAGAGGAAAGAATGGGTAATATCCGGCAAAAAAATGAAAATATTGCCAATATTAAAGATATTTTGAAAAGCGTGGTTCTACAGCCTGAGCAGATCAACGGCTTTCTGGGATCCATGGGATCATCAATGATCAGTGAAAAGCAAAAGGCAGAAAAGATCCTGCTGCGCCCCGGTGTTGAGCTTGCTGATCTGGCTGCAGCTGTTCCTGCCCTGGAAAGTTCATTGAGCACTTATTCAAAGGAAGAAATAGAACAAGCGGCCATACAGGTAAAATATGATGTTTATATTGAAAAGGAACGGGAAATTGTTACCCGCATGAGCGAAATGGAAAACCTGGTTATACCTGATAGTTTCGACTATAATAAATTATCGTCACTGGGAAACGAGGCCAAAGAGAAGCTGAACCGGATAAAGCCGCGTACCTTGGGCCAGGCAAGCAGGATCTCAGGGATCAACCCAAGCGATGTGCAGATTTTGATGGTTTATATGGGGAGATAAATAGGTTAGGAGAACAGGAATAACTCGCTCTCTGTTTCCCGGAGCGAGAACCTGAATTGAGGCCAGTCTTTTTGTTGCCAGTTATAGAGCGTCATGAGCCGATTATAATAGATATTCGGCTCAATGTAACGAAAACATGAGCCGTATAACCCGCTTATCCGCCTCATATTTTTTTGTTTAGCACAATGAACAAAATTAGTATAATTTGTTCATTTCAATAAACAAATTTTAGTATTTTTGTTTGTTGAACCTGGCAAAATGGATAATTTAATAGAACAATTCAGGCAAAGATTAAAGTATGTAGATACGGGTTTTGTACGCTCTGCGATGCAGGAAATTAATTGGAACGCTCGTTTAACAGGTATAAAAGGAGCAAGGGGAATTGGAAAAACAACACTTTTGCTGCAATATATCAAACTGCATCTTTCACATGAGTTAAACCGTACTTTGTATGTGAGCCTTGACTCTATATGGTTCAGCAACCGGTATTTGTCGGATTTAGCCAGGGATTTCAGCCAAAAGGGTGGAAAATATTTATTTTTAGATGAGGTGCATAAATACGAGGGATGGGCGCAGGAACTTAAAAATATTTATGACGATTATCCCGATCTGAAAATTGTATTTACGGGTTCATCCCTGCTTGAAATTCTGAATGCAAAAGCCGATTTGAGCAGGAGGGCTGTAGTATATACTATGCAGGGATTTTCTTTCAGGGAATATATAGCTGTGGAAACCGGAACAAAACCTGAAAAATATACGCTCCCGGAAATATTGGAAAACCATACTCATATTGTTGAAAATGTTCTTGCGCACATTAAACCGTTCCAATATTTTGAAAACTACCTGCAAAGCGGATATTATCCTTTTTACCGAGAAGAGCCGGATTTATACCTAGTGCGTTTAGGCGGGGTGGTAAATATGATG
>DAOLFI010000903.1:0-1895 GCA_035326385.1 Niabella sp. | reverse complement strand
CCGGTGTTGCATTTACCCTTTTTGCTTCCCACAGCCTTACATAGCCGCTCAGCCGTGCCACACCATGCGAATCTACCCCACGCAGGTCAGCCAGAAGCAAAACTGCTGCTGCAGACGCTGCCTGCTCGGCAGGACATCCTATCTTTTCAAAAATATTTACGGTAAAATCGTATAATTCGCTGTAACTAAATGTTTGTATGCTCATATAAACAAAGAAACAAAGAAAAAGGCAATTGCAGAGAAAGTCGGGAAGTCAGGAGTCAGAAGACGGAAGCCTGATGTCCGATGTTGGGAGCAGGAGTCCTGTCCTGAAATAGGTTAACTGGCCCTGGATGCAAAAAGCTGAAAGCTAAAAGCATAATAAATCAAACCTTCAAATAAAAAAAGGGCTCCCTGATATGCGGAAGCCCTTTAACCATCACCAATCACAAACAGCCTTTATATTCTTATGGTATGAGCGTACCACGCAAACTGGTTTTAAAACTCTTCCCTGAAAAAACAGTTTCCATACTTGCGCCAATCTCTGACCGGTCAAGGCGGGCGGTACGTCCGCGGGCGTTAAGCGAATTAAAAACAATACTCATCCTCCTCGATCCCAGACCTTTTATCTTACCATACAAAACAGTACCTTTTGGAAGAATGACTTCACCCCGCAACATGCCCGGCTCTAACAGTTTAAAAGTTATCGCCTGGCCTTCGCTGGCTGTTTCTTTACTTAAATTTTCCCGTAGTGCAATAACCACCGGCATGCCCCTTCCCCGTAATGCTATTGGCCCTTTGGATGCTACGTCATCCGGATCATTTTCTTCAGCTTCATCAGGCCCGGGAGTAACTTGTGGTTTGGGTTTGGGCTTTGTATCTGATGGAACTGGCTTTACAGAAGCGTCGCTTCCTGTATTTTGAGACGAGGGTTTTTCACCAGGTTTTTTAGTTGAAGCTGAACCGGCGCCGGCATTATTCCCCTGCTGCACCAACACTAACTGTTGTTCCTCCTCTTTTTTTTTGTTGAGTAAAAAATGTATCGAATCGTTGTTTTTATTGCTTACAGAGGCGTCCTCGGCAAGAGGCACCTGCTCTTCTCCCGGCGGTCTATTATCAGATATCAATCGTGTTGAACCATCGTCATCGGACTGCCGGTTACCTGAAGAAAATAACTGAGATAACGTAAATATTACCACTGCCAGAACAGCCGCGCCTAAATAAAGGAACTTATTGGTAAGAACAGCGGTTGACTTCCTTTTAACAGTGCGCTCTGTTTCTGTTGTACCTTTTACGCCTACCAGGGTAGTAGCAGGTATTTCTTTATATAACACTGTTGCCGGTGCAGCATCTTTCAGCAGCGCAGCTTCCGGAAGCTCCTGTATTTTTTGGTGGGTTGTGGCAACTGATACAGGTTGTATTGATCCCGGCGGGATCTGTTTCAGATCAGGGAAAGCCTCCTGCAAAGACCTTGAAAATTCTTCCACTGTTTTATAACGGTCTGCAGGTTTTTTCTCTAATGCTTTCAGCACAATTTCAGACAGCTGATGGGGAATGTTGTCGTTCCAGTTATCGGGCAATGCAGGTTTTTCTTTTACAATTTCCTGCATCAGCATATAATCGCTTTTACCTGTAAACGGAAGCTTTCCGGTAAGCATTTCATACATCGTTACACCCATGGCATAAATATCCGAAGCAGCTGAAGGTTCCTGACCTTCGATCAATTCGGGCGCAAGGAATTCTAAAGTGCCGATCACCCTGCTCACCTGTGTAAGCTTCACCTGATCCGACATTTTAGCAATGCCAAAGTCCATGAGCTTAATGGTATTATAAGGTGTCAACATAAGGTTAGCAGGTTTGATGTCCCGGTGCAAAACGCCCTTACTATGCGCATGGGCCAGGCCTTCTAATGCCTG
>DAOLFI010000074.1:0-9216 GCA_035326385.1 Niabella sp. | reverse complement strand
TTGGTAATTCATTGCCATTCTTCAGCGGCCAGTTGTAATAACGGATATAATCTACTTCCATATTAACCGTACCCCCACCACCGTAGCTACCCTACAGCACATTCATAAAATGATTGGGTGAATAGATTTGACTCTTATCTGTATATTCTTTGATAAGATCCCCGTTAATGTAACGTTTAATGGACGTGGGTGCCCATAACATACCGCGCACTACCCAGTCGTCCACATGCTGATATCCTTCAGCAATATGCGTATTTAAGTTTCGCAGAAATCTTCCGTTCGAGTCCACGTGCCCGTGCAATACAAACTGGGCATTGAGGTATTCAAACACATCTATCTCAAATACCTGTCCTTTGGGCCGTATGCCCTGTACCCCATCCAGCGTTGTACCCTGTTGTATACAATTTTATTAATCTTAGCTTGAGAGCGCCTGCAGGCATAAAATTTCTTTACCGGTATAATAAAAGTTTTATTATGGGTGTTTCATTTACTTTTCAGCACCAGCCTGGACGTTTCTTTAGTGATATAAAAAAGCGATCAGCTATCCATGATACGATGCAGGAGCCTGGTAAGCTCTTTTAATTTCGGGAGCGAAACCGGTACTTTTGATATATCATAAGTATGATATACATCGTCGTATATTTTTTCGACGAACTTCAGGCCCCGGCGGGTAAACGTAACTACATTGCTCCGCCGGTCATGTGTATCCGTAACACACTCCACCAGTCCTCTTTTAGTAAGGTTATCCAAAAGTGAAGTGATGCTGGATTTGTTTTTCCCGGTTCTGTCCGCAAGTTCCTGCTGGTTGGGTTTCATATCCTTCGCCCAAAAATGAAGGTAATACAACACCTGTGTCATTTAGAGGGTAATGTCTTTATGCCCATGTTCCATGAGCTTCCGCTGCACTCTTTGCCGGAGGTCCTGCCGCATACGCTGCACTGCACTAAAGTAATCGTGCATGACAGTAACATACTCATTGTTCAACATACTGCATAGGTATAAAATTAGTTTGAAATCAAACTAATTTTTATTACATTTTAATTTTTACGATAACTTCAAGGTTAAAAATTTTTAACCCCGACCAATTTTGTGACATCTTGAATAATCATAATACGAATCATTAATTTAGTATGAATAATCTGGAAGAAAATCCGTGGTTAAAATGGGCCATTGAGCTTCAATTTATAGCACAGGCAGGGTTAACCTATTCAAAGGACGCTTTTGACCTTGAGCGTTTTGAAAGGATCAGGGAAATAGCCGCTGAAATGATGTCGTTGAAATCGGGCCTGGGTATGGAAAAGGTGCGGGAAGTATTTTGTAATGAAACAGGTTTTCAAACGCCCAAATTAGATACAAGGGCCGCAATTTTCCGTGATGATAAAATATTGCTCGTAAAAGAAAAGAACGGAACATGGTCTTTACCAGGTGGATGGGTAGATGTTAACGAGTCTGTAAGATCGAACACCATAAAAGAAGTACAAGAAGAGTCGGGCTTTAATACAGTACCGGTAAAAGTGATTGCCATACAGGACAGAAAAAGCATAATCTTCCTTTATACGCTTACGGAGTATGCAAGATCTTTGTTTTATGTGAAATTACCGGGGGAGCATTCGTTACCAATATAGAAACCATGGAGCGTGATTTTTTCGATCCCGAACACCTGCCCCCGCTTGCAACTGAAAAGAACAATAAAGAGCAAATCGCCATGTGCTTTAAGGCCTATCATTCGGAAAACTGGGAAACTGTTTTTGACTGACTATATTTTTAATGCTTTATAGGGGCAAAGCAGGGATGTTGCTTATTTAGCTGCCTTTTTCTTCCGGTATGAAAAGAACAGCAGTGCACAAACTGATACAGCAGCTATAACATAGTACAGCCATTGCCGGTTATTTTGCAGCAGAATGGCGTCTGTATTGCCCATAAGCACCAGGCCGGCCCAGTATTGAGGGGCTATCATTCTGCCATTTGCCGTTTGCAGGTAATCCAGCTTTGCTTTTTGTAATGCCTCATCTTTAGAAAGACCCGCTTTAAGGTAGGTATAAAAATGCCCCGTAATAAGGGCTGTAGCCTGCTCGTCCAGCTTCCATAAACCCGTCATAATGCTTTTACTGCCTGCATAGCTAAAAGCGTGGGCCATAGAAATCATTCCTTCTCCGTCCTGGTAACCGGGTTTACCAGATTCGCAGGCAGTAAGCACTGACAGGTCGGAAGTGAGATCGCAATTGTAAATATCATAAAGGTAAACGGAGTTTTCTGCCATCGGGTTGTTGTTGTCTTTGGCAAATATTAACCGTGAATATTCGGGATAATCATTATTGGCTTCAGCGTGTGTAGCAATATGGATGATATGATTATTTCCCGACTCTGTACGAAACACATCTGCCGTGGACCCGTTTTCAGAAAAAACACTACCTCCAAATTTTTCTTTGATCCTGTTCACTAACTTATGGGTAAAAGGAAGCGGCAAAAGGGACAAGTAGGTTTTATCTAAATGCAGCGAATCATTTTTAGCTATAGCCAGGTATTGCTGCCTCGTTTTTTCGAAGAAGCCCGGTGCAAATGCTACAAAGTTTCCTTTCATTTTTTTAGCCGGCTCCGCATCGGCCTGTAATGCCAGCAGGCTGTAATGATAGGAAATGGCATACCGGTTAAGCAGGCAGTTTTTTGAAAGCTCAGCAAATGATCCCGTAGCTACGGGTGTAAGCATTTCAAAGCTCAGGTTGTATAAGATGCCATCAGGAATAATGATAATACGCCTGCTCTTTATTTCATTTTGAATGGGCTTCCACAACTGCTCATACAACTGGAAAGCCAAAGCTGTTGTACGTGCTGCATCAGCGCCCGCCGCGCTTAATAAGGTGATTTTGTCTTTAAGACCCTGATAAGGTAAAGAAATAAATTTTTGCCCGTTATTGGTTACAACCAATGCAAAAAGCGCCTCATCAGAAAAAAGATAACGTATTAAGGTTACATCTGTAGGTATCAGCCGGCTTAATTCTTTTACAGCAATACTGGTTGGGCCATAACGCATCCTGTAATAGCCGGGGTAGCTGGCTTTTAATGTTTGCTGAAAGATGTTCCATTTAGCAATCGCGTTCATATAGGCAGCAATTTTTTCATCTGACGTGCCCGAACCTTTTAACGCGTTCTGTAGTTGTTCATTGATAACGGCTTCCTCCTGTTGTACACTTTTAGGCAGGCGTGCGAAACGAATGGCTTTTTGTTTATCCATACGCGAGCGAATTCGTGAATAAAGCGTAGCCTCATGTACATTAATTATTTTATCAATACACCCGTTGTTGCCTGAAAGTTTGAAAAGCTCGTAGTTAAGCTGTTTAATGAAATCAGTAAGTTGTCTGTTATTTTCCAGCAAAGTATTTACATCAGATTGGTCTGTCAAAATAGATTTCCTATATATAAGCTCTTCATTGGCCTCATCTACATCTTTTAATATTTTGATAATGCTGAGGCTATCTTTTAAAGGCAACAGGTTGTATTCCGCTTTCGCTTTCTTTAGCAAAGCCGAAGGCTTTTTTATTCCGATACTTATGGAATCAAGAAGGCTTCCGCTTTTGCTCAACATATTATTTATTGCTTCTAAAGCCCGGTTGCTGTATTGCAGGGAACGCCTGTAATCTTTCATATCCATAAATAAACCGGCCATATCATTTAACTGATAAATGGAAATCAAAGAGGCTTCCCCCTGGTTACGAATTGCATACTGCAATCCTGTTTCTCCCGTTCTTATCGCTTCTGCACTCTTCCCGTTTAACGCATAAAAATTAGCTTTTTTAGAAAGGAAAGCCAGGTATTCAAGTGAATATTCATCTCCCTGAATTTTTTTATAAATATTATCTGTTTTGTTGTAATATTCTGAGGCTTCCTTATTGAGACCAAGTGCTTCATAAGTGTAACCAATGTAAGCGCAATTCTGAGCGAGCCAGAAGCCAGGCTCCTGGATGTTCCAGAAATCAAAAGACTTTTTCAAATAGTCTAACGCTTTTTTGAATTCTCTTTGATAGTAATAAATAGTACCTGTTTTCAAAAGCACTTTATATGCTTCAGGACTTCTATCACCAAATACACTTAATGCCTCAGCATAGTTATAATCCAACAATGATAAGGCCTGTCTAAAGTTTCCCAGCTCTATATAAGAGGTTGCCAGGTTCAGTACGCTCATAAAATAGCCTTTCCATCCCTTACGTTTTTCACTTTCATTCCCGGCATAAACGCAATATTTTTTATAATTAGCAATAGACTGTTCTGCATTTCTGACAGACTCTTCCACTTTTGCCTGCTCCCAATACACATTACTGATATTTCCCTGCATCAGTGCTTTCCGGTAATAACGATTGACAGGGAGTGTATCCAGCTCGTCTGTGACCGCGACAGCTTTTTTCATATAGAACAAGGCACTGTCTATTTTTGAAGCATTCCACATTACAATGCCCAACGAATTATAAAGCACATACAGCTCAATTTTATCGGCAGCGTTAAAATAGCGGAGTGACTCCCGGTAGTGAAATGAGGAAAGTGCATTGTTTCCTGAGCGTAAAGCAAAAGTGCCCATTGCAGAATGAATGCTGGAAATTCTCGTACTGATTAAATTTTCCTTTTCTTTGAAGTAAAGTAATACCTGGTTCAATACATTATATGCCTTTGTATGATTTCCTTCCTTGCTGAGAAAGTCAGCCACTCTTAAATAGAAAACCGGCAGTTCTTGTGAGAACGGGAATGCATTTTTTACGGTCTCCAGCAAAGCAGTTACTTCTTCTTCTGCCAGTTTAGTGCCCTTCAGTTTTTTTGCGCATGATCCTAAATAATCAACATAAAAAGATAGCGTATCCGGATTACCATTTTTTAAAAGTGAGCTAAACCGGATTTTCGATAAGAAATCTGCTTCTTTATATTTTTCTTTAGCTAATAAATCTTCTATTTCAGGAATTGTTTGCGGTTTTCCCTGAGCTATAATAACAGCAGGTAAGCATAATACTAAACAAATACATAATAGGCATTTCATCATTCCTGAAGTTTATGCAGCAGCGCTTCTTTTTTAGGATGTTCGGTTGTTTTAAGTAAGTTGGCCGCTTCCTCCCTGTTCCCTTCCTTTAGCAATATCAGCGCTTTATACCATTTTGCATGTTGCAGGAAAGCAGACCCCGGAACACCGATGGTCTTATCAAAGTAAGCCTTTGCCTGCCTTGTATCCTTATCCGCCAGGAAAGCAGACCCGATAAAATAGCTGAGCGTATCATTGCCGGGGTTGTCTTTCAATAATTGCTGCCAGGTTGTAATAGCTTTTTGATAATCCCCTGTTTTGTACTCCACCATGGCCCTGTCAAATTCATAATTATCAGCTACGCCCATATAGGTGGGCAGCCCTTCATCCGGCGTATAATAGGCATCAAAAAGAGTAGGCCTTGTATTGAAATAGAGCAGGCCTGCTACAACAATAATCAATACCGCAGCCGCAGCCATCCATTTTTTCCAACTGCTTTTCTGAAGGCTTACTGCTTTTAACGTTGCAGGATTTATTTCATTATGAAACTGGTCTAATTTATCCTGCAATACCGCTTCCTGTATACCCACCATCATCAAGCGTACCGCTTCAACCTTTTGGCGCCAGTCCGCATCGGCAGACAACCGCTGCTCAAAACTGAGCAGTTCTGCTGCAGGCAGCTGACGGTGCAGGTATTGTTCTATCAATGCCAGCTCCTCCTCCAATATACTGTTTTCGTTGTTCATAGTTTAATCTTTTAGAAGGCTTCGTAACTTTTCGATGCAGCGGTATTTATTATTCTTTGCCGTGGCCTCCGTCCAGTTGAAAACGGCTGCAATACTTTTTAATGACTCCCTGCCGTAATAAAACCTTTTCAGCAGGTTGCGGCAGTTATCCCCCAACGCTTTAAATTTCTCTTTAACAAGGGTCAGCCGCTTTATAGTAATATCGTCTGTTTCCTCAATGGACATCAGTTCTGCGTACTCATCATCAAGCTTTATATTTTTTTTAACCTTTACCGTTCGCAGGTAATCGAGCCATTTGTTCTTCGCTATGGTAAAAAGGTAGTTATTGAGGGAACCCGCATTTGCGGGCATAAACTTATCCAACTGTACATTGCGCCACAGGGCAGTAAAAGCCTCCTGGTAAATATCTTTGGCATGTTCGGTGCTGCCGCTGTTTTTTATTACATAATCTTCTACTCTATGGTAATTGGCCACATACAACTCTTTTAACACCTTTTCGTCATTGGTCCTTAGCGCCTCGATATAAATACTGTCGGGAGTTTCAGTAAAGTTCAACTTACTCATAGCGTGATTGATTACGCTAAAAATAAGCTATTTTACAAAAACATTACCTGTTCTGTCCTTTATTACAATCCGGTCCAGCCGGCACCATCTACAAATTCGTACAGCTTCCAGTTTTTGGCTTTGGCAGTGGCTATATCGCCTGCGGCAGGCCTACTGTTGTTATCGGCTCCTTGCCGCACATACAGGGCAGCAGCATCCGCCGGCATACGTGCAGGCAGGCTGCTGATAAGCTGTGTCATATTTGCAGCCAAAATACGATTGTTGTACACTTCAGCATATTTAATATGTGTGTTGCCGGACAGGTTCAGCGCCGTAAGCTGATTGGAGTAGCAAGCCAGCTTTTCCAAAGCAATGTTCTTTGATACATCCAGTTCCGTTAACTCACCAGCCATGCAATACAATTCTTTCATCTCAGGGCTTTTGGATACATCCAACTTTGTTAACTCACCATCATGACAATAAAATACTGTAACCCTGCCATATAAGACAACGGTTTTGGACGTACCCAAAGAAAAAAGGTTCCGGTTAGCGTACTCCCGGCCAAATTTGGTGATAGCTTCACCATTGTCCCTGGTTCCGTTGTTGTTCAGGTCTACCCATATCCCTGCCCGGTCGGCGTCGGCAGCATCCAAGTATAATGTCCAGCCGCTTTTAGCATTGGCAGCTTTGGTAAGGGTTATTTTTGGCCCCTGCGGTCCCTCTTCCGGGCCTTGCTTTTCTTTTTTGCAGGCGCTGAGCAGAAGGACAACCAACAGGGCAGCCGTGCTGATGTTGAAATATTGTTTCATATTTTCATAATGTTTATGCTGTTACATTTCTTTCCACTGGCTGTCTTTCCATTCCTGGATGATCCAGTTTTTCCCCTTACAGGCGTTCAGGTCGGCAGCGGCAGGGCGACTGTTGCCATCCGGAGCTTCCATCAAACGCAATATGCCTTTGCCGTCGCTTGGCCTTGCCGGTATATTGTTGAGGAACTGCTTCATGTTTTCCCCCGCAATGGCGTTCCGCGCCACATAAATATGGTTCAAATCTGTATTTTTCGACAAATCCAGGGTAATAAGCTTATTGCTGTTGCACAGCAATGTTCTCAGTCCTTCGCTCTTTGATACATCAAGTTGTGTTAACTCGTTTCCGGTGCAGCTTAAATACGATAAATACTTGTTCCCCGACACATTCAACGATGTCAGCTTATTGTTATTGCATATTAATGTGTACACTTTGCCATAAACGGTTATCGTTTTGGCGCTCAAAGGGAAGGTTTCACTGGTACCGGCCTTAGCAAGACCTTCTCCGTTATCTTTGACGCCATTATTGTTCAGGTCTATCCATACACTCTCCGGAGTATATGGTAAGGAGGATTGTATTTCCAAACGCCAGCCGGTATTGTCATCGGCAGCTTTGGTAAGGGTTATTTTTGACTCCGGCAGGTCTTCTTCCGGGTCTTGCTTTTCTTTTTTGCAGGCGCCGAGCAGCAACATAACCAACAAGGCAGCCATACTAATATTTAAATAATATTTCATATTGTTTGTGTTTATTCTGCTATGGTGTACTCCACGCTGCCGATATTGGTGCTATTGGCCGGAACTTTTAAAGCGATGATTTTTTTAACCGTATTGTTTACATTGATCTGTAACCGCAGATCTGCCTGTACTGTTGAGGAATTTTGTACGGATACCGACATACCTGCGTGGAATGGTTGTGTAACTTTCACGCTTTTGCCGGCAGACTCAGAGGCAGTGCTGAGACCAAAGCCGGGCGCATCGGTTGTTACCTGTCCGCTGCCGGTCATATAGCTGATGGTAAGACCTGCGTTTTTGGCGGCTGCGTTATCCAATGCTATGATATACCTTATTTCCGTATCCCCTTCTTCTTTCTCATCTACAACACCGGATTTGCTGCAGCTTACCATAACAAGAGAAACAAGAGCCGCCAAAAGCAGTACTACACTGGTGGGTACTTTATCTGTTAAATTGATTTTTAATTTTTTCATGATCCCTGTGTTTTAATTGAATTTCCAAATGCGTTACTCCGGCTGCGATGCGCCGTCTGTATCCGACCAGATTTCTATACCGCCCTGCATATCGCAGGTTGCCTGAGAGCTTAGGGCGTCCAGGCCAATGGTGGCCATTTTGATATTCCGCAGCACATTTCCGTCTTTAGTGCCGGATATAAGCCGCATATAATTATACCTGAAATTAGCAGCACAATCGTCCATGCGGATATACAGGCAAATGGTAAAATTGTTGCCTGAACCCATTATCCAGGGCTTGCAGTTCTCAAAGCCCTGGTAGAACCCTGTGAGCTTAACGTCGATGGAGGTGGCGGTCTGGCTGGAGAAAGTGGCTGTAAGACCATTTTGCAATACAGTACCCTCAGTGCCACCATCGGTCATCTTCATGACGTCAAGCCGCCAGGGCGCAAAGCGCCAGGTACCGGATATATCGGGCGGGTTGCTTCCCAAATGAATAGTGAAGCCGTTTTCCTTTACCTTGTTGAGATAGGCGTTTGGCACGATTTCGCTTAGCGTTTTGCCGCAATTGTTCTTGCCCTCTTCCTGGTTACCCTCTCCTCCTTTTTTACAGCCTGCCACCAACAGTATGGACAGGAGGCATACGAGTTTGATTATATTCATAATTGCTGTGTTTTTTGTTGTGATTAACGATAATAGCGTTATCGCTTTTATCTGCATATAGGGTGCAGAAACTCAGGGAGGCTATTTTTTCCCTTTATTTAATGGAAGAGCGTAGCTTACACCCAGGCGGAAAGAACGATTGTAACCCCCTCCACCATGATCCCAAATATTAGCCAGACCGTGACTGTAACGCAGGTTAACACCAAGCCGGGGCCGTATCAGGTAGCCAAGCCCTATCCCCAAGCCAAAATCAAATGTTTTGTATTCTTCTTTGT
>DAOLFI010000902.1:0-1896 GCA_035326385.1 Niabella sp. | reverse complement strand
GTGGTGGGTATGACCAAAGGTGAAGCGGACACTGCTTTCTGGATCAGGATGACCGTTTCCATCCTGGCTTTTGGCCTCATTGTTATATTTATATTTCCTGTTATAGGAAGGTGGTTCTTTAAAACCGTAAGCGATAAGATCTCGCAGTTCATTTTTGTGCTGGTAATGGTTTATTTAGGCGCAGTACTGGCTGAGCTGGCCGGTGTGGAAGGCATTATTGGCGCTTTCCTGGCGGGCCTTGCCATGAACAGGCTGATACCGCATACCTCCCCGCTGATGAACCGGGTAGAATTTGTAGGGAACGCGCTTTTTATTCCCTTTTTCCTGATAAGCGTAGGTATGCTCATCGACTTTACAGTGTTTATTAAAAGCACCGGCACCTTAAAGGTAGCGGCAGTGCTTACCCTGGGCGTTATTACTGCCAAATGGCTGGCAGCATGGGCCACTACCAAAACCTTTAGGATGAATAAAAGCCAGCTGCAGGTCATTTTTGGTCTAAGTGTGGCACAGGCCGCAGCAACACTTGCTGCTGTAATGGTAGGCTATAATATTGTTATTGCTGAGATGCCCGATGGCGCTCCTATCAGGCTGTTAAACGAAGATGTGCTGAACGGATCTATCCTCGTGATCCTGATCACCTGTACCCTGGCCTCCATTGTAACTCAAAAAGGGGGAAGCCGGCTGGCCCGTGAAACAGAAGCAGGAAAGAATGATAATGACAGTACCGACCAGGACGGCATGAACATTTTAATTGCTACCAATTCCATTGAGAGAACAGAGCAACTGGTTCAGCTGGCACTGAACATTAAACAAAACAGTGCTACCGACCAGCTTTTTGCACTCAATATCATCAACAAGCAGGATGCGCCGGATGAATCTGACAAAACTGCTAAAAAAGTGTTGCAGATCGCCGTGCAAACAGGCGCCTCAGCTGATATAGCCATAACAGATATCATCAGGTACGATGAAATCATAAATGGCATTACCGGAGAGGTAAAGGCTAATAAAATTACTGACCTTGTACTGGGTTACAGCACCGCGCCTTACAGCTCCGATAAAAGCTTCAGGCTTATTAACGGCATCCTTGAAAACGATAAAATAACTACTTACGTTTTTAATCCTGTACAGCCTCTTTCTACCATAAAGAAACATATTGTTGTAATACCTCCCCATGCAGAAAATGAAAGCGGCTTCTATTACTGGCTTTCCAGTATATGGCGACTTTCCAAGAACTGCGGTGGCGGGGTTACGTTCTTTGGAGCAGCACGCCTCAAATCCATTATAAACACCTTAAATGAAGCCAGCCCCGTCAATTATACGTTCCGGGAATTTACCCAATGGGAAGACCTGCTGGTACTCAGCCGGGAAGTGTTGCCTAATGATCTCCTCACTTTTGTGCTGAGCAGAAAAGAGGGCCTCTCGTACAACCCACACATGAGCAGGATCTTTACATACCTGGACAGGTATTTCAGGCAAAATAATTTCCTGCTGATTTACCCTTCGCAAACAAAAACAGCGCCGGAAGATGATTTTTATACCAGCGACCACCATAAAGTAATGGATGGAACCGTTGATATTCAAAGCCTTGGAAAAGAGCTGGAAAAATTCTTCCGCAGCAATAATTAAGAAATTGTTAAATGGTGCTGTTTTTGATTTTCAGGCGAAAGAAATGTTTCAGTAAGGCGTCAAAATATACAGAAGTACAACAAGCAAGTTTTTCTCATAAGCAGTTAGTTTTGGTTTAATCCCCACGTTTCTACGAGGGGATTTTTTTATAGGGGCTCAAAAGTCAATTGGGTTGTCATATTGTCCCGATAGCTATTCGGAAGAGAAATCTTAACGTGCACAAAAAAGCTATCCTCGTTCCGAGTTATCAATAGAGAGGAACCTTTCCTT
>DAOLFI010000901.1:0-1897 GCA_035326385.1 Niabella sp. | reverse complement strand
CCGGCGGAACGTAGCATATCAGTGCTGGTGTCCTGGATATCCTTCATCATACGTTGTTCATTTTCCTTAAACTCAAAATCGATTTTAACAACAGGCATTCCCCATTTGTTTTTTTGATCGCCCAGGCTTATTTTATTTTCATGGTAAGGAAGGCATTCTCCCCACCCGGCCATCCACACTGTCCAGGGGCCGGGTTTAACCAGTTGTTCTTTAAATGAAGCTCCAAAATCAGATACGGATTCCCCTGCATTTCCCACCCACTCTCTGCGCTCTCCATCTCCCTGTATATTATACCCTCTTTTAAAATCCAGGCCTTCACTATCTTTAAGATTCCTGTACCGGGGAATCAGAAAGCCGCAGGGCCTACGTCCTTTATAATAAAAATCACCAAAACCTTCATGAACGCCTATTGCACCCGCGGTAGAGTGATGATCCATTAAATTGTGTCCCAGTTCACCGCTGTCGTTTCCCATACCATTAGGGAACCGGGCTGATTTTGAATTTAATAAAATAGCAGTGGAGGCGATTGTGGAAGCATTTAAAAAAATTACTTTCGCAAAAAATTCAACAGGCTGCAAAGTAGTGGTATCAATAACCCTTACACCTTTTGCCTTTTGAGTATCATTATCAAAAATAATTTCAGTAACGGTAGAAAAAGGTCTTAGCGTCAGGTTTCCTGTATTTAATGCAGCAGGAATGGTGGAGCTATTGCTGCTGAAATAAGCTCCGAAGGGACACCCCCGATGACAAAGATTCCGGTTCTGGCAGGCAAACCTGTTTCCAATTGGCCGGGTTAAATTAGCTACCCGTGCAATGGTAAGCACTCTTTGGTCATAATTCTTTTTAATGGAGGCCTTAAGATGGGTTTCTATACAATTCAATTGCATGGGATCCTGAAAAATCCCATCCGGTAATTGCGGCAGGTTTTCCTTATTTCCACTAACGCCTATAAATTGCTCTACATAATCATACCAGGGAGCCATATCACTGTATCGTACCGGCCAATCCACACCAACACCGTCCTTCAGGTTTGCTTCAAAATCTAAATCGCTCCACCGGTAACACTGCCTGCCCCAAACCAGGGATCTACCGCCTACCTGATTTCCCTGAACCCATAAGAACGGTTTTTCCTGAATGTATGGATGTTCTTTATCTTTAATAAAAAACTCTTTGCAGCTTTCATCATAAAACCTTTGCTGTATGGGGTTTTCTTCAACATCTGCATGCGTATTTTGCAGCCGGTTGGGGAAATTCCAGGGCTTTAATAAGGCTGTATGATAGTCTGTAATATGTTGTACATCCCTGCCGCGTTCCAGCAACAGGGTCTTTAGCCCTTTTTCACAAAGCTCCTTTGCAGCCCATCCTCCGCTGATTCCGGAGCCTATAACAATTGCATCATAATACATACCGCTATTTTGTTGCCCAGCATCGCTGCCCTTTTTCCAGGGGAATGCATGGATTAAAATGTCCCGGAATATCAATATACGCCAGCCCTTTTGTAGCCCCGGCTTCCGAAGTACAATATCCGGTTACAGAGAGATCTTTTACTATCTCGAAAAAAGAACGCCCCAGCAGCTTACGTTTCACTTTAGACAACAAGGGCCATTTTGAATAGAATCCCCCTTGCTTCATTTTTAACAACAATTCAGTTTGCTGTTCATTGCTGCATTTAGAAAATGGCTGTTGATACTTTTTTAAGGAAGCCTGCGCCAACTGCTCAATCCCCTCAATAAAGGTATTAGCTTCATAATAGGGAATTATAAAAGTAACTGCGTGAATAATATATTCTTCCGTGTGAGCATCTTTTGCCCCAGGAGTATCAGTTTTTGGTATAATCAATTCAGCTACATCTGCAATCAGGTCCTTTTTCAGGTCCAGGTCATTAAGAACCGGAGTT
>DAOLFI010000073.1:0-9235 GCA_035326385.1 Niabella sp. | reverse complement strand
AATGTATAAGCCACCTAAGCCTAATGCAGCCATACCTGCTACGCCAACGCCCATTACAGCACCACCACCAAAAGAAACATGCAGTGCTTTATTAAGACTGCCCCTTGCGGCGTGAGCGGTGCGCACATTAGCTAAAGTAGCAGAACGCATGCCTACATAGCCGGCAAGGCCACTTAATACGGCACCAATAATAAAAGCTATTGATATCAGCCAGTGTGAGTGTGGATTGGTTTGTGCCAATATGGCCAGTAAAATACCTACTACCACTACAAAATATGCCAGTATCTTCCACTCGGCTTTTAAAAATGCCATGGCTCCTACACGAATATAGTGGCTGATCTCTTTCATCCTGGGAGTTCCGCTATCCTGGCTTACCACCCATTTAAACTTCAAATACGTGTACAACAGGCCAATGATGGCCATAGCGGGAACGAGATAAATAATGTGCTGCATATAATCTTTCTCAATTTGGCAATTCCTGCAAATATATTAAGTTAGGTAATAGTCATGGCTTATCTACTATAATAATCTGAAGGCTTTCGTTTTACTTTTAAATGTAGTTATAAATAATTATTATGGTTATAAATATAGGGTTTTTATATTTCCCGAAAATATATTTTATTGTCTTTTAATTTTGCCAGAACAGGTTCGTAGATATCTTTTATAACAGGTATATGAAGACCTGTTAGCCTGATACTGTTGTTTAATATCAGCTCTGCCGCGATGGCTAAGGGAAGGCCAACGGTTTTTGCCATTGCTGTTATAAGATGGTCTTCACCTTTTATAGTCATGCTGCTTTTAGCCTCATAATCTTTTCCTTCTACTTCGTAATCTATTTCGTGCAGCATAACAATCATATCTTTATCCTGGAGGCTAAGCTTTAACCTGCTTTCCAACAGGTATTGAAGAACCGACGAATGAGCGGACAAGGCACCCGGAATTATTTCATTACTCAACAAACCCAGATAACTGAAAAGCTCCTGTACCAGTATTCTTTCTTCTGCGGCAACCTGATTTGTGAGAAAATCTGTAAAACTTCCTGACTGTGTATGGATTCGCAAACAATGTAAAAACCATTCGGCAATAGGTTTACCTGTATAGTTTTTTGCAGACACAGCTGGATCTTCGTTCGTCAGCCCTGCTTTAATAACATACTTCCAGCCAGTACAGAAATGGGGATGTCTTAGTGTAGTGCGTATAAATGTTGAGATGCTTTCCAGTCTGTATAAAGACATATAAGGTAAAGAGTCACGGTTAGGGTAACAGGCATACGGGCCATAACCTGGAATTGAAACTGTTCCATGCTGATCAAAAATATCAGGATAATTAATTTTTATAATGCGCCCGTTTTCCTTATATACCGCTCCGGCTTTACCTGCGTTTACAATATTGGCAGGATTCCAGGTAATTTTATAATGCCATGGGTTATCATCGCTTTCGGGTGCTAGGAGTCCGCCGCAGTGGGATTTGAAGCTTTTGATTAGTCCTCCCTGATCTTTAATGTGATCAATCATCTGCATAGCGCTCATGTGATCAATACCCGGATCAAGACCCATTTCACAAAGAAAAAGAAGCTGATGACGGTTGATCTCGCTTTGGAGCGCTTTTATTTTTTCATCGAGATAGGATGCGGTAAGCAGATTTTTTCTGAAAGTAATGCAATCCTGCGCTACTATATAGTGTAATGCCGGAGGCAGCATAGAAATAACAATGTCCGTATGACTTATAACTTTTACCCTTTCCTCAGTATTAGTAATATCAAAAGACAGGGCAACAGCATAAGGATGAGCGTTGATTTTTGATCGGGCCAGCTGAAGATCGGCATCTACCACTGTCAGCGTCCATTTACATAGAGCAGACCGCGCCAGCAGATAATTGATAAGAACAGTAGCGGATTTGCCGGCTCCGAATAACAGGATATTTCTGGTATCGCTTTTCAAATACAGATGAGGTTAAAATAAAAAAATGCTTTATTTCTTGTATTGGCAATATAATAAAAAAAGCCTCTGCTCGCGCTAGCCTCCTCGCCAGTGCGTTGAGGTTACTTAGTACAGATCACATTATCTCGTTAAAAGAGTTGGTTTCTAAACTAATCAAGTAATGGCTATACCCAGGTCTGTTCCGGAGGACTCCTTAGTAGAGACCTGGGCAAGAAGCAACCACAACGGCACCAGAGTCACAGTGAAAGCACAACGTTGTGAAACATTTGTGTTATTATGTCGTTGTGCTTTATTCAAAAAAGAACATTTTGATAAAAGTTTAAACAAGTTTAAAGTAAAGAAATGCTTTATTTGCTGTATTAGTCATACATTAAAAAAGCTACCCATAAGGTAGCTTTTTTAATCTGTCCGGTAAATATATTATCTTTTTTTACTGGTTGTTTTTTTTGCAGGTGTGGTTTTACTTTCGGCATCGGCCAGCTTTACGGCTTCGTAAGCATTTACAACACCACCGTAAACCGAAATATCTGATAACAGAACATCCTGTCCGCCACCGGGGTTAGCTGTTTTAACCGCAGGTTTGCTGACCGTTTTTTCAATTATTTTTTTCACCTGAACTGCGCTCAGATTGGGATAGTAGCTCATGATCAGAGCCGCAACACCGGAAACTACCGGCGCTGCCATACTTGTTCCCTGCAGGTTGGCATAAGTATTACCACCGGGAACGGTGGAATATATTCTTACTCCGGGTGCAAAAACATCTACTTCTTTTTTCCCATAATTGGAAAAGCTTGCTGTAAGAGTGCCAATTTTCTCGTCTCCGCTTGCACCAATAGTCATCCAGCTGGCGGGTCTTTTGCCATCTAAGAACCGGGCTGAGGGAAAATTATAAGCGGTATCAATATTGGCAGCGTCATTTCCTGCTGCATGCACTAACAATACATTTTTGCTTTCGGCGTATTTCACTGCCTCATCTATCCATTTTTTTTCGGGAGAGAATCCTTTACCAAAGCTCATATTAATAACTCTCGCCCCGTTATCAACAGCATAACGGATGCCTAATGCAATATCTTTATCATGCTCATCTCCATCAGGAACAGCCCTTATGCTCATCAGCTTTACATTGTCGGCTACACCATCCATGCCCACGCCGTTATTACGTGCAGCGCCGATAATACCTGCAACATGTGTACCATGCAAAGCCGATTCATTATCTACCAGTACATTACCGTTACCATAATACCTGTCATTAAAATCGTTATAATTGTCCTTTACTATATCGTTGCGATAACTTTTAGGGGCCAGTTCGCCCATGGTGGCTTTATCCAGGTCTTTCTGGATATCTTCCATCAGCATTTTATTGGTAATATCATCATTGTCGTTGCCTTTGCAGGTGCTTACTAATATTCGCTTTACCTGGTTGGCCGATCCGGCAAGAGGAGTGTAGCTGGCCAGATCCTTACAGCTGTATACATCTTTGTTTAAATCTTTCCTGATCACTGAATCCCCTTCCCTGAAAACATCTGCCATTAATTTTAAAAATTCAGTTTCATCAGGGTTGGAAGCATTTTTATTAATATCCTGTTTGGCTCTTATCCACATTTTATAGTCTTCTTTTTCATTTGCCGGTACTTGGCTTTCGGTTTTTCCTTCAAACTTGTTCCTGAATTTCCAGTAAACCCTAGCCCCTTCAAAAGAATCTTTAGTTACATTTTCTTTACCGTCTTTGCTGCCCAAAAAATTCCAGCCATAAATATCATCAATATACCCGTTCTTGTCATCATCAATTCCATTGCCGGGAATTTCTTTTTCATTGATCCATAGTACAGGTTTCAGGTCTTCATGTGTGGTATCAATACCTGAATCTATAATACCTACGATCACAGGCGTGCTTTTCAGCCCTTTGGCTTTCAGGAATTCATAGGCCTGATCCAGGCTTATGCCATAAAGCCTGTCCTTTTGATAATCTTTCAAATGCCAGCCTTGAGGAACTTCATTCTGTGCTGAAGCTGTAACCGAAAGCCCGCTGATCGCTAAAACGAAACCTAGTGTACCGAGTAGTTTATTCATGCAAAACAATATTTTTAAATAGAACAAACTACAAAAATATAGTTAACATCTTAAAGAATATCATAAAATGACAGGCGGTCAAAAAAACAGTTCAGCGGTTGATCGTAGTCAATAATTAATAGTGAGTGGTGAATAGTGAATGGTGTTGAAACGGTTAAAGGTTAAATGTTGTTGACTGAAAGTTTTAAAGTTTAAGGTTCCACATTTCAAGTTTCAAGTAATCAGCAACTATCATTATGTATGATATAAGGTGTACAATGTACGGCATGAAAGCCAGAAGCAAAAGGCTAAAGGTTGAAAGCCGCATGCAGACAGACTAATTCGGTAACCAGCATCTATGAATCATGAACATATTTAAAGGTTAACAATGCGGACCATAAGGGGCTATTAACTATGTAGTATAGAAATTCTATACCAAAATAATCAAAATCAATGCTCCATTTTCATTTGAAAAAGTTGGTTCATTGTATAACCTCTAACGTCCTTAATCTTATCTCTACCAATAAAATCACCCAATATCAAACTTAATGCCCTGTGCTAATGGAAGTTCATGGCTGTAGTTAATAGTATTGGTTTGCCTGCGCATATAATTTTTCCAGGCATCGCTGCCGCTTTCGCGCCCGCCACCGGTTTCTTTTTCACCGCCAAAGGCGCCGCCTATTTCAGCGCCGCTGGTGCCTATATTTACGTTGGCAATGCCACAATCGCTGCCGGCATGTGAAAGAAACTGCTCTGCTTCGCGGAGGTTGTTGGTCATAATAGATGATGACAGTCCCTGTGGCACTTCATTCTGGATGGCTATAGCTTCTTCAAGCGTTGCATATTTCATTATATAAAGAATGGGTGCAAAGGTTTCTGTATGTACAACAGGGTAGTGGTGCGCTGTTTCGGCAATGCAGGGTTTTACATAACAGCCGCTTTTATAGGTTTCGCCGGTCAGCACACCGCCATCCACAATAAAATGGCCCCCCTGGGTTTTACATAGCTCAATCGCATCAAGGTAAAGCTGTACTGCATCTTTATCTATCAAAGGGCCGACATGGTTTTCTGGGTTTAACGGGTTGCCAATCTTTAGCTGATTGTATGCATTTACCAGTTTTTCCTTAAAATTATCGTAAATATCTTCATGAATAATAAGTCTCCTGGTGGTAGTGCATCTTTGGCCGGCAGTGCCCACGGCTCCAAAAACAGCTCCCGGAATGGCAATATTCAGATCGGCATCCTTAGAAATAATAATGGCGTTATTTCCTCCTAATTCAAGTAAAAATCGTCCCAGCCTTTGCGCTACATTAGCCGCTACAGCTTTTCCCATCCGGGTAGAGCCGGTAGCAGATACCAATGCAACGCTTTCATCTTTTGCTAACCACTCACCGGCATCAGCGCTACCCACAATAAGGCAGCTTACGCCTTCAGGAACCTGACAGGCGGTAAATACTTCTGCAATAATCTTCTGGCAGGCCACGGCGCATAAAGGGGTTTTTTCCGATGGTTTCCATACACAAACATCGCCGCAAACCCAGGCCAGCATGGCATTCCAGCTCCATACCGCCACCGGAAAATTGAAGGCTGATATTATACCCACCACACCCAGCGGATGGTATTGCTCATACATCCTGTGTCCCGGTCGTTCACTGTGCATGGTGAAGCCGTGCAATTGCCTGCTCAGGCCAACTGCAAAATCACAGATATCTATCATTTCCTGCACTTCGCCCAACCCTTCCTGCAGGCTTTTGCCCATTTCATAAGATACAAGTTTGCCTAAAGCTTCCTTATGTTTTCTCAAGGCTTCACCTATCTGACGCACCACTTCGCCACGTTTGGGAGCCGGCCAAAGCCTCCATAGCAAAAAGGCTTCCTGTGCTTTTTGTATTACCGCATAATACAGCTCCCTGTTGGCAACCTGTACTGAGGCGATTAACTGCCCGTCTACCGGGGAGCAAGAAGCTATCTTTTGCTCACTTCCTGACAGCCAGTTACTGCCTGTTCCGGCTCCGCTATTTTCGTTGGTTATACCCAGTATTTGTAAAAAATCCATAGCTTATTATTTAGTTCTATAAAGGTAGAGCGTTTAGGCTTATAAAGAAAGGGGTTGCTGGATGCCGGTTTGAGTCAGAAAGTCCGGAAGTCTGAAAGTTGGAGGTCCAGGACAGAACACTATAGGTGCTTTATATTTGTCGTACATCGTACACCTGACATCGTACATTATTCTGGATTTAACCTTTCAACTTTTCAACCCTGTCCTCTGTTATCCGTCATCTGTTTTCTTGTATGTTACTGGTCATACACCGTACATTAATAACGCGAAAAATATTTATGTGTCCAAAACCTTTTTATTGTGCACAATTTAAACTGCTTACATTATCTTTGATTTTTAATGAAGCTTTCCACGCAACATTTGCTCGGTATAAAAGACCTCACAAAAGAGGATATCTCCCTTTTTTTAGATACGGCTACCCAATTTAAGGAAGTGCTGCAGCGTCCGGTAAAGAAAGTTCCTTCTTTACGTGATGTTACTATCGTAAACCTGTTTTACGAAAACTCAACCCGTACGCGTATTTCTTTTGAGCTGGCTGAAAAGCGTTTATCGGCAGATACTATCAATTTTACGGCATCAGGGTCTTCTGTTTCCAAAGGCGAGACCTTGCTGGATACTGTCAACAATATCCTGTCCATGAAGGTGGATATGGTTGTAATGCGCCACAGCGCCAGCGGCGCACCACATTTCCTGGCACAGCATATACCGGCAGCTATTGTAAATGCCGGAGACGGAGTTAATGAGCATCCTACACAGGGATTACTGGATGCTTTTTCTATTCGCGAAAAAATGGGGAAGCTGGAAGGAACCAAAGTGGCCATTATAGGAGATATTACCCATAGCCGTGTAGCTATGAGCAATATGTACCTGCTTAAAAAGATGGGAGCAGAAGTAACACTTTGCGGTCCGCCCACTTTAATTCCCAAGTATGCAGGGGCCGCTTTTGGCGTAAACGTGAGCTATAACCTTGAAGAAACCTTAAACTGGTGCGATGTGGCCAATGTACTCCGTATTCAGCTGGAAAGGCAGAACCAGGTATTATTTTCTTCGCTGCGCGAATATAATCTTAGCTATGGCATCAGCCGCAAATTGTTGGAAAGCCTGAAAAAAGACGTGGTAATTATGCACCCTGGCCCCATCAATCGGGGAGTGGAGCTGGACAGCGATGTAGCAGATAGCGGCCAGTCCATTATTTTGCAACAGGTAGAAAATGGTGTGGCCGTAAGGATGGCCGTATTATATTTGCTGTCTAATAAAAATAATTAGTTCATAGTTGGCAGCAGCTATGAGCCATGAACTTAAAAAGCATGTCAGACAGAATTTGCCTTTTTCCCGGAACTTTTGACCCTATAACATTGGGACACGAGGATATTATCAACCGCGCTATTCCGTTATTCGACAAAATAATAGTGGGAATAGGGGTTAACACCTCCAAAAAACCTATGTTTTCCGCTTCACAAAGACTACAGTGGATAAAGGATATTTATGGCCATTGCTCCCAGGTGGAAGGCGCTGTTTATGAAGGGCTGACTGTACATTTCTGCCAGAAGATCGGTGCACAGTTTATTTTAAGAGGTATTCGTTATGTAAGTGATTTTGAATATGAAAAAACAATTGCAGATGCCAACCGTGCGCTCGATAAAAATATAGAAACCGTATTTTTGACCGGTGAGCCTAAATATACTTCGGTAGCTTCTACAATTGTCAGGGATATTATTAAAAACGGTGGTGATGCCAGTCCGTTTTTATCGAAAGTAGTTTGCGAATCTTTAAGAACGATTCCACTGGCGGGATGATTTTTATTGTTCTGAGATCTGGAACGTAATGGGCTGTTTCCGGTAGGCTTTTACCTGTTTTCCATGTACTATTGCAGGTTGCCATTTACCCGACATTTTAATCACCCTTATCGCTTCTTCCTCCATCCCAAAACCATGTTTGGTCAGGGCTTTTACATCATTTATATCTCCTTTTTTATCTACAACAAATTGTATGATTGTAGTGTAGGAACCCGGAGGTACTCCATTATTTACTGTAACTAATGGGTTTAGATTTTTTTCCAAAAAACCTCTCCAGTTTCCGGGATACCTGGCATCTATATCAACCTTGGTGAAAACTTCAGGCCCCGGAATAATTTCGCCTTTTTTATTTCTGAAAACAGGTTCATTACTGTTGCTGGCAGCTGCCGTTTCATTATCGGCGGGTGAAGCGATACTTTGAGCACCGCTGCTATCATTAACTCCGGTAACAGGCGCTGCAGATATGCTGGTGGAATCCTTTGTTATTCCGCTTACTGTTTTATCATCGGCAGGTTTGCATCGTATTATAATAACCGAAGCGATGAGTAAGAAAAAGGGAATGAAAAGTAGTTTTCTTCCCCACTGATAAACAGGTTTTTTAGATATAGTTAACATGGCAATTCTTCTTTTTAATTGGTTATGAAAAAATGGGGTTGTTAATGCCTGCTTTTGGCGACTGATGGCGTTTAACAGCAACAGTTCTGCATATCCATAGGCATCCTTTCCTTCAGTTGCATGTTTATCTGATAAAAACTCCTGTATGACCGCTATTTCTTTCCGGTATAAATAAAAGAAAGGATTGAACCAGAACAGGCACAGGACAATTTCTATAAAAAGCAGGTCCCAGCTGTGTCTGCTGCGTATATGATATATTTCATGGCGAAAAATATGGCGGCCCTCATCCGACTCTAAGGCGGTGTTTTTATTCCAGAACATCCATTTAAAAAAGGAGAAAGGAGAATGAGGGTGATCGGTTTTGATAAGGGTGAATCCCTGAAAGCGCTCCTCTTCTGACGTGCTTCTGATTTGTACAATTTTATTGACAGCAATAGCCAGCCTTATTAGTAAGATGAAGCTTGAAAGAAGACTGACCGAATAGAGTATGGTTTTGTAACTAACGCTGCTATGTGCGGCTGATACGGTTACATTTTCCCCATTGCTGATGAAGATAGCGGGAATGCTGCCTGTACTTTCTGTGCTTATTGTGACGGGTACTTTTAACAATGGCAGGAAGATACCGGCCAATAAGGCAAACAGTAAATAGAATCTGTTATATTGATGAAAACGCTCATTTCTGAGAAAGAAATGATAGTAAACATACAAAATACCCGAGCAGGCGATCATTTGTAAAAGGTAAGAAAGCATGGGATTAGTTTTTATCCTTTTGTAATCTG
>DAOLFI010000900.1:0-1912 GCA_035326385.1 Niabella sp. | reverse complement strand
ACCAGTGAGAAGGAACATTACCAGTAGAGTGGAGCAACGGGGAGATCATAGTAGAGAGCTCTGTTTTTGCTCTTCCCCTAAAAACCTGCATCACCCCTGACCCGCCATATACCCTTCCTGTATCATATACAAACTCCTGCGACAGCTTCAGTTCCCCCCTGGCAATCTTATCAAATACACCCACCAGTATAGGCACTTTCACTATGCTGGCTGTAGGAAAAACCGTATCGGCATTAATAGTAACAGTTTTGTTTTTACGGAGATGATGTACATAAATACCAATATCCCCGTTAAAGCCCGCAATTTCCTTTTTTATAGCTGCTTCCAGTTTGTGATCTGCTTTCTGACCCAACAAAGAGGAGGTGATAATGACAAGGGATATTAAAAAAATGGTTCTCATAAAAATAAGTTAAGGAATTTTCTCCCTCAAAGATAAAAGTTAATAGCCAAGCATGATACCGGGAGCGCATAACATTTTTGCTGTTAGTCATAGGACACGACAGCGGCGAATGGTCGCTGCTGATGTTTTTACCAGCTAACAAAATACCCGATACCTCAAACGGGCAAAAGCAGTATCCGCAACAACGACCATCTATATGAATATTGTTTCCAATATTTCAAATTAACAACATTGGGGAAAACCACGATGTATATATTTTCTTTACAGGTACTTTTAAGTATCTTTTAATAGGGCGGTCACAATCCTAAGAGCAGGATTCTTTTTTGATCCGTAAATGAAGCTCTAATTATTTTCAACGGTTGGTATTACGAGGATAGGAATCTGGGCTTCATGTAAAATCCTTACAGAGGTTTCGCCACTTAATAAGCGGGACAGGCCGCTGCGTTGATGCGTACCTACCACGATCATTTCTGCGCCTGTTTCCTGTGCATAATTTACTACTTCCTCTTCTACTGAACCTAACAGGATGTTTATAGCGGCTGGTTTTACCGGGAGCTGCTCAACCAGTTTGTTTAATTGCTCTTTAGCTGATTTTTTATGGACATCAATCAATTCCATTTCATTGGGTAAAATAGCTGGCTCAAGTGCACCCAGCGGGTCCATAACATTAACTCCTGTATAGGTGCCAACAGGGGGAATTACATGCACCAGATGCAGCTCAGCATTCAGCTTAAGAGCCATTTCAGCAGCCTTGTTTAAAACAATTTCTGTTTTTTCCTGCAGGTCTAACGCGGCTATAATTGCATTCATATCGTTTATTTATTATTGTTTCTGTAATTTAGTTCAGGATATAAAGCTACTACATTGAAACAAGATAAAGAAGTTTGGCTGAGAGGAAAAATGGTGGATGGGGTTACCTCACTGCTGCAACCCGTTGCCCATGCGCTGTTACAGGCACAGGAAGAAATAAATAGCCTGATGGAACACTTTCCTGATGAGCTGCTCTGGAATAAACCGGCAAACTGCGCTGCACCAGCCTTTCACCTTTTACATATTCCCGGTGTATTGGACAGGCTGCTTTGTTATGCCGAAGGAAAAAACCTTACGGAAGAACAGCTGCAATACCTGAAGCAGGAATCCATCCCTGCACCTCTAACCGTAACCTCTTTATTGCAGCATTTCAACAACCAGGTAACCATAACCATCCAACGCCTGAAACAATTTACCGTACCAGAGCTGACAGCGCATCGGGGCGTAGGCCGGGCGGCCCTGCCATCAACCGTTATGGGGCTTTGTACGCATGCGGCCGAACATACTATGCGACATACAGGGCAGCTGCTGGTAACTGTAAGGGTTATCAATCATAAAGATTAAAGGGATCATGCGCTATAAAAACATCAATGAAGTAATTACCAGCCTACAGTCTATAACAGCCTACAGCAAACTGCATAATATACGTGCGTGCGCCGATTAAATTGACCACCTAAAGCCGAGGCAAACTGACCACCATTT
>DAOLFI010000072.1:0-9301 GCA_035326385.1 Niabella sp. | reverse complement strand
GAAGATCTCAGCGCATTTACCCGCTACTGATTTAAAGGGCGAAATAATGAATATCCCATACGGTACATTCTTTAGTTGTTCAATTTTTTTACGTAAAAGCGCTACCTCTTCAACAATAACATGACCGTTTTCGATAGAAGTACCTTTAACATCGAACCATTGGGAGTCCCCTAACGGCGAATCAAAAGCGGCATCTGCCACTACTTTAACCATTTGTCCGCCATAAGCAATCTTATTGGCTATGTCAAACATTGGGTTATCGCACCTGCGATGAGCACGTAACGGAAAACCGGTCCAGGGTACCTCTTCTTCTTCCACTTCCTTTAAGAAAGTACCCATTACTGAAATCCGGTCGGCAAGTATCTGAACCGAACTCCTCAATGGCGACCATGCGAGATCAACATTGAAGGTCTCACTGAGCATACTTATCAGCTTTGAATTTACGGTTACTACCGGCTCTATTTGCCGAGGGTCTCCAATAATAATGCATTTACTGCAACGGTTAATAATCCCGGCTGCCGACTGTGGAGTGGCCTGTCCTGCTTCATCTATTAGCAGCCACCCAATACTATCTTTATCCATCGACTGAAATAGCCTGGACACAGAAGCCAGGCTGGTAGACACTACGGGCACGCAGAAAAAAAATGTTTGCCATAAGCCTGCAGCTATATCATTGCTGATGGTTACTTTACCGTCCAGTAATTCCATAAATAAATTAAGGTTGTTCCAGAACGGTTTGGCATTACTTAAAATGGCATACTTATGTAGTTCAAGGCTTTTCAGAAAAATGTCTGACCTTAACTTATTAATCTTTACCGAGGACCAGGGGCTGGTTTTATGAAAGGTATTCTTATCATTAAAATATGCGGTTACCAGTTTTTCGTCAGGTATGTTTTCTAAGGGAATATCATACTTTTTATGAAGCAGTATTTTCCGGCGTTCATATTCGGCTCGGTGCTGTTCCTTATCTTTTATAGCTTTCTGCTGTTTAATGATCTTTCGTTCCGTTGCTTTTATTTCTTTTACTATTGCATTTAATTGGTCCTGCTCATCGTTAAGCTGGTGAATATTCTTATTAAGAATGAGTTCATATTGCACTTTTGTATCCTTCCATAGTTTATTAGCAGTTCTTTTAAAAAGACCTGGCTTATTCTTTAGATGCAGTATAAGATTCTGCTGCGCCACAGCAGCTTTTTCGTTCGTGCTATGCAGCGTCCTGATCAAATCTTTTTCTGCACGCTTCAATTCTTCTAATGCGTCTTTAAAGACTTCAGCTGCATCTGCTTCCTCCATTTGCTGATTTTTATCCTCAAAGAGTTGATACAACAGGTCAAAGTAATGTCCTGCATCTTTTTTAAAGGCTTCAAATTCTGACAATAATTTCTTAAGCTCACTGGCAACCTTGTAGAACTGCTCTCTGCTTTCTTCAGTTCTGTCATTTTCTTTTCTATATTGAAGCTGCAGATATTTCTTAAATCCAATGCTATTGTTCCCTGGGTACCAGAAGTTATTTTTAAAGGCTTGTTTATTTTCTGCATTACCCAGCGCCACAGCTAGCAGTCCCCAGTTTTGAACTTCCAATAGGCTTCTAGTATGATCTGCAAAATAATCTGCTTCATCAAAATAATGGGTATCTATCTTATTTAACGAAGGAAGCTCTTTTGATATATTTTCTACAGCTGAATTATTATTGCTTGCTATTACTATACCGGCATCAGAAAAAAGCATACTATCTGGTGTGTAGTAATAAAAGGTAAAATCAGAACGCTCTATTTTCTGGGCCTTTCCAAAAAGCTTTTCAGCACCATGCTTCAACAGTTTTTTTGCCCGCATAACAACAATATCTGCAATAATATCCGACAGCAGGGTAGTTTTCCCGGTGCCGGGTGGCCCATTTACTCCAATCAGGCCGTCGTTATTTTTTAGTGTGGAAAGACAGGCGGTAACAGCAGCTAATTGTGCACTATAAAACCCATAATTAGGATTGGAAGGCCATCTGCCTCCCGGCAATTCCCGTACATTAATCCTTTGCCAAAAAGCATCCACATCCTCCAGTACATCCACCCTTTTCAAGTGGGACAGATCGGTTGTCAGCAACTGCTGTAAACCTTTACCATATTTATGACTGGAAATAAGTCCGTTCAGGTCCTTAAGGTAAAAGCTATTTAAGAAAGCCACATCTGGCTTGGCATGTTTGGATAGCCGGAAGGATGTGATAAATACCGCTTGTTCCCAATTAAGTTTTTTGAATCCCAATGCCTGCAGCACATCCAGTTCTTTTTTTAAGAGCGGCCAATTGATTACAGATGACTCCATATCTTCCATCCGCTGGGCAGAAGGGTTTAAGCCAAACCAGTCTTTAAAAGCCTGTTGTGTTTTATCCAGTTCATCTTCAATTATTGAAAGGGGCTTTTTGTTTTGAAGACATAAAAGCCCGTGAAGGTAGGAGGCCTGAAGGTAACCTTTGTCTGCACTGCATCGTCCATCTTCATTTACAATCATTACCGCCAGGCAGGCGTTGCCATGTACTTTTTCCTCTAATTTATCATTCTCAGATGGTCTATAACCAATTGTTCTCTCAATTCTGTCAACTATATGCTCCTTTGCTACCCTGCCTAGAAATACTATATGGTGCCACTTATAGTTCTCATTCTTTTCCTGCTCCAGCTCCCAAGGCAATGCCATGTCAGGCTGAAACAGTTTGGCCTCTGGCAACAGATCGGGGAAATTAAATATTTCTATTGCTCTCCAGAAGTTTAATATGGCTTTTTGATTGGCGGGCATCTATTTATTTTGATCTTTGAAGTACCTACGCTGCTCATATAGTCTTCCCTGAAAGGTTAACTTTTGCTTACCGGTAATTGTTTTTTAGCTTAGTTTTTAGAACAACCATAGGGAGTATCAGGTTCAAAAATCTATAGTTGACAAATATATAAAAATCTTCCTATCTAGATGAGGATGGATTAGGAACCCATGAGCCTTTGGCGAAAATATGACGCCGGAAAATTGATCAGCTTTTTTGTCTCCTATACCCTGGTTGGGTCAAAACTGTGTCAGGGCATCGGCAAGAGGTGTCAGAGATATCAACGTTTTCCTGTTCCGGTATGCTAGGATTTATACCGGATCCTATAAATCTTCCAAGAAATCAACCTGGCCCTGTGGATGCTGAGTTTTGGGCAATAAAAAACCCAGCTAAAAAGCTGGGAGTGTACCGCGTACGGGAATCGAACCCGTGATTCATCCGTGAAAGGGATGCGTCTTAACCCCTTGACCAACGCGGCTTGTTGTTTTTGGGAGTGCAAATATAGGGTGCTATTGTTGAATAGCCAAAAACTTTTTTTAAAAATTATTGCACATCATCCTGTTTATAAAAATTTAAAATGTATGAGGTACACTTATTTCATAATAATCACTAACTTCACGCCTCCAAAAAGTACTTCATAATTTAAATTACTAAAAAAGTCATGAGCACAGTTAAAGTAGCCATCAATGGTTTTGGTAGAATCGGACGCCTTGTTTTCCGTCAAATCTACAATCAGCAAGGCATTGAAGTGGTAGCAATTAATGATCTTACAAGCCCTAAAGTTTTAGCCCACTTACTAAAATACGACTCAGCACAGGGGCCGTTTGACAAAAACATTTCTCATTCAGATAGCTCCATCACTGTAGAAGGTGAAGAAATCAAGATCTATGCACAAAAGGATCCTTCTCAAATTCCCTGGGGAGCGCACGATGTAGATGTGGTATTAGAATGTACAGGATTCTTTACTGACAAAACAAAAGCAGAAGCTCATATTGCTGCAGGTGCAAAACGTGTAGTTATTTCAGCACCGGCAACAGGCGATCTGAAAACGATCGTATATAATGTAAACCACGATATTTTAGATGGTAGCGAAACAATTATCAGTTGTGCATCCTGCACCACTAACTGTTTGGCTCCAATGGCAAAAGTACTGGATGATACTTACGGTATCGAGATCGGTATCATGACAACTATCCATGCTTACACTAACGACCAGAATACTCTGGATGCGCCACATCCTAAAGGTGATTTACGCCGTGCACGTGCTGCAGCAGCTAATATTGTTCCCAACAGCACAGGTGCAGCTAAAGCTATAGGCCTGGTATTACCTAACCTTAAAGGTAAGTTAGACGGTAGCGCTCAGCGTGTACCAACTATCACAGGTTCTATCACAGAGCTGAACGTGATTTTAGGCAAGCCCACCACTGCAGAAGAAATCAATGCAGCAATGAAAGCGGCTGCTAACGAAAGCTTTGGTTATAATGAAGATGAAATCGTAAGCAGCGACATCATCGGAACTACTTACGGTTCTTTATTTGATGCCACACTTACTAAAGTAATGACTGTAGGTGATAAGCACATCGCGCGTACTGTATCATGGTATGACAATGAGAACAGTTATGTTTCTCAGTTGGTTCGTACCGTTGATTATTTTGCGAAACTGATCAGTAAATAATTCAATATTAATACAAGGGCGGGACATCAACAGTCCCGCCTTTAATTTTTATGGACCCTGCCACAGCGCTGTTACTATTGCTTCCCTTTGGGTGAAGCTCAATAGCAGCAGATGTATCAGCAATAACTCCGGCAGTGAATGATATAACAATTGTTCAGGCATTAAACACCCGGTCAACTGTCATCTTTCATTTGCCAGCTAAAAATTAAAAAGATGTCAAAATTCAGCGATTATAATTTTAAAGGCCAGAAAGCATTGGTACGTGTAGATTTTAACGTGCCCCTGAATGATAAAATGGAGATCACTTCCGATGCCCGTATGAAGGCTGCTGTTCCTACTATCAAAAAGATACTGGCCGATGGGGGAAAGGTAATATTAATGTCTCACCTGGGGCGTCCTAAAACAGGTCCGGAAGATAAGTTTTCTCTCAAATACCTGGTAAAGCATTTAAGCGATTTGTTGGATGGAGCTCCGGTGTTGTTTGCCGATGACTGTATTGGGGAACAGGCCTATCTTACAGCCGATATGATGCGGGACGGAGAAGTGCTGTTGCTCGAAAATCTTCGTTTCTATAAAGAAGAAGAAAAAGGTGATGAAGCTTTTGCAGAAAAATTAAGCAAGCTGGGAGATGTGTATGTAAACGACGCTTTTGGAACAGCTCACCGCGCACATGCTTCTACAGCAATTATAGCAAAATTCTTCCCTGCTGAAAAAAGGATGTTTGGTTTGTTGATGGAGAACGAAGTAAGCAGCGCTGAAAAAGTATTAAAGGAAGCTCAAAAACCATTTACAGCCATTTTAGGAGGTGCAAACGTTTCTGATAAGATACTGATCATTGACAACCTGATGGAAAAGGCTACCGACATTATAATTGGCGGAGGTATGGCTTACACTTTCTTTAAAGCGATGGGTGGCAATATAGGTTCATCACTTTGCGAGGAGGAAAGATTGGATACAGCAAAGGAAATTTTAGAGAAGGCCAAAGTGAAAGGCGTTAACATCCATTTGCCCGGCGACAGCATTATTGCTGATAAATTTGCAGAGGATGCCAGTGTTTCCGAGGCTCCGAGCGATAATATTCCTGAAGGATGGATGGGACTTGATATAGCAGATGCGTCGCGCAAGCAGTTTGCCAATGTAATACTGCAATCCAAAACCATTTTATGGAACGGCCCTATGGGTGTGTTTGAGATGGAGAAATTCCAGGCTGGTACCAAAGCTATTGCTGAAGCGGTAGCGGAAGCAACTGAAAAAGGTGCTTTCTCGTTAGTAGGTGGCGGCGATAGTGTTTCGGCGGTTAAAAAATTCGGCTTTACAAAAAAGGTGAGCTATGTGTCTACCGGTGGTGGTGCTATGCTTGAGTTTTTTGAAGGAAAAGTATTGCCGGGTATCGCTGCGGTTAATGAAGCTTAATTTATAAACGGATGGGTTAAAAATGCGGAACTTTTAAGGTTTCGCATTTTTATTTATTATAGTTATTAGTTACAAAATACTACTAGTGAAATTTAGGATTTTATTATTTACATACTTCTTTGCCGGTATTTTTTCCGGCCTGTCTGCACAAAAAGTTACCAATGAATTACAGGGCTATTTCAAGGCAGTTTCAGACAGTACCTTATATGATTATTTTTCTTTTGATGGCAACGGAACTGTTGATATAGTAGGGTTAGGGACAGGCTATTACTTTCAAAAAGATGATACTTTGATCTTATATCCTGATAAAAGCATTTTTAAATTTATTATAAAAGAGGATGAGCTTTATGGTGCGTCAGACTGGGTGGAAGGTAATGTATGGAAAAAGGTAAAGGATACGGCTGTAACCAACGCCAGGCTTGATGCAGCAGAATCGGACAGCCGTGCTATGCTTTTGTATAAATATTACCGGTTAAAGAGCAGTGCAGATGAGTGGGCGTTTTTAGGTGAGCCTGATACCAGCTACCAGAACTCGCTCAGGAACCTTTGTGATAGTGGTTTATCTAAAGCCTGTCTTGATGTAGCAGGATTGAAAATATTGGAAGATATAGGAGGCGTGGGGAGTCTTTTAAACGCTAAAAAGGAGGAGACTGAGGAACCCGAACCTAATGAGGAGATACTGAATATTATATATAAGGCTATAGCATTCGGCGATTTAAACGGGTACAGTGTATTGGGTGGGTATTATGCTTTAATTGGAGATATGACTATGGCTAAAGAGATGCTTACCGTAGGCTCCGACCTGGGATGCAGCAAATGTAGCATGGCGCTGTTTAGCTTGGCTTTAGAAGAAGAAGTTCAAAAGCAGGAAACGGAAAAGTAATATATCAGAGTCCTGTAGGAGCACCAGGAAACTTTATGAACAAGTGTTGTAATTAATGAAGCCTGAAGTCTAAAGGCAGCAATTTATCCGTTTTTTCATAAGACCAGTAGGCGCCTGTAATCAGACTGTAAGGACCTGTATAATATCCATCGGGATCGAGGACAATGGGCTCCTTACCGGCCATTGAAAGCACAGAAATCTGGTAGGTTTTGTTGTCCTTGTTTAAAGAATTTGCGGTGATATATTCATCCTCGGCATCTTCCTTTGTATAAGATACCTGCCAGCTATCATCGAACCTGAAATAAACGTTTTTCCCTTTTCTTATAACAAAATCATTGACCTTTAAAGGCTGTTTGTAAAAGAGCTTGATTGTAAGGTTGTCCTTTTGTTCTGCGCTGATGCTTTCGTAGCCATCTATTTTAAGGATCGTTTTGTTGTCGGGAATGACGCTTCCGGCAGTCTGCCACTGGATAAGCGGTATCCTGTTTTGATCCTTTACATTAAATCTGTACACGAATACCTGGTCTCCGGGCAGGGTGTCTTTTACAAAGAAGTAAGTGGAATATATAGCATTACCCGACATTAAGGATACAGACAGAGGCGCAGGGCTATGATCATTTTTAAGCCATTGTATCGTTTTTAAATTTTGGGCTTTGATGTCAGCATCGGGTTGGTTGTTTAAGATAGCAGCAATGTATGTTGTCAGAAAGTGTTGACTAACAGTATCCGATGATACAGGTAAATACAGTTCCAGGTCTTTATAGCTGATGGCTTTTATCAGGTTTACAATAAAACCTTCTTCGGCAGCAGTGCCCTTATAAACAGATCGGAGAAAGTGCATTAAAGATCCCCGGTATGCAGTATTCCTGTTTTTACTCCACAGGTTTTGTTTATTTTTGCTGCCCTGCATTTCTGCAAATTGTGTATAACCTTTAAACTGCACTACTTGCTGCAGGAACCGGTGTTCGTATTCTTCCAGCCAGTAAGTTAGCTCATAGCCGAGGGCTTTATTTTTAATTTTCAGAGGTGCTGTAGCGTAGGCTTTCAGGATATGATCTTTTTTATTATTCCTGAACCTGATCACGTGCGGATTGACGATCTCGCAGTTTTTTGAGAATGGTGAGTAGCTTAAAAAATCCCTGGTAAAGGTAGTGCCATATTGCGTCCATCCATTGGCTGAAATGCCTGATACAACTACTTCGTTAAGGGTTACGGTATTTTGTTTCAGGTGTATATCCAGTGGTTTAATAGCCATGTGGGTATCAAGGCTCATAACCAGTGTTTCATAATTGATGGCGGAAAAAGTAAGTTCAAAAGTTTGTAAAGAGATATTGCCCAGTAAAAAAGTGCCGTCTTTTTCGGTCTGAGTGCTGTAAGTAGTGTTGTTGATGTAAACAGAAATACCGCTAAGCGGCTGACCAGATGTGATATCAGTAACTTTCCCGCTTAATGTAACAGTGGTATTTTGGGCTGCTGAAAACAGTGGCCCCGGCAGCAGTAAGAGTATGAAAAGATAGCGAACTATTGCAATTAGCAGTGAGTGCATAAATGTTTTTGTTTCTCAAAGATATTTAAACAGACAGTTATGTAGCTTTGCAGGGTATGGGCAGCATTTTCTCTTTTAAAAAATTAGCACGGAGCTTTGGGTATGCTTTTAACGGGCTGGGTCGGGCCATTCGCTCAGAGCAGAATATCAAAGTGCATATAATTGCTGCCCTTGGTGCCATTATAGGCGGATTTGTTTTACGAATTTCTACAATAGAATTTATAGCTGTTTTAATTTGTATAGGCCTGGTTATAGCCTTCGAGATATTCAACACTGCAGTGGAAAAGCTCTGCGATTTTGTGTCAGTTGAGCGTCATGCACAGATAAAAGTAATTAAAGATCTCAGTGCAGGTGCTGTACTGGTTATGGCCATTATCTCATTTATAACAGGGTTAGTGATCTTTTTGCCTAAAATATATTCCTGCTTTAGACAAACATTTCTCGTTTAATACCGATAATACAGCCATTTATACCAATTATAGGAGCTGTTACGGATATAAAGCCAGGATAAGTTTATTCACCAAATGTGCATAACTGTTAAAAACTAACATTACAGGATGGTAATTCCGTTGGATAAGTTTAAATTTGCGCCTCAATATTTTAAACAATAATTAAACAGGCAATGCAAAGAGTTTACAATTTCTCAGCCGGCCCTTCTGCACTTCCGGAAGAGGTTTTGAAAAAGGCACAAAGTGAAATGTTGTGCTATGGCACAAGTGGTATGAGCGTAATGGAAATGAGCCACCGCTCCAAAGACTTTATGGCCATTCTTGACTCGGCAGAAAGCACATTGCGTGAACTGATGCAGGTTCCGGATAACTATAAAGTATTATTTCTTCAGGGTGGGGCATCATCTCAGTTTGCAATGGTTCCTTTGAACCTGATGAATAAAAATAAAAAAGCGGCTTATGTAAATACAGGTACATGGTCTAAAAAAGCTATCAAAGAAGCAAAACGTTACGGCACTGTAAATGTGATTGC
>DAOLFI010000899.1:0-1918 GCA_035326385.1 Niabella sp. | reverse complement strand
ACACCGTCAATCATCGGCGCTGATCTGGCTAACATTAATGCGGCTACTATTAAAAGTAATGGGGTGGAAGGAAGCCTTTCCTGGAAAAAAGACCAGGATGACTGGGGATACCTTGCCGGCATTAATATAAGCTATGCAGCCAATAAAATAACGCACATGCCGGAGCCCCGTCAGCCTTATACTTACTTATATAAAACAGGACAGCCGTTGAATCAGCCGTTCCTTTTAGAAGCCATCGGCTTTTTTGAATCTGATGCAGATATCCGGAACAGCCCTGTACAGCAGTTTGGAAATGTTAAGCTGGGCGATATTAAATACAAAGACCAAAACGGTGATGGTCACATTAACGAGTTTGACCAGGTACCTGTTAAAAATACATCGCTTCCTAAGTTGGATGCGGGCTTTGACCTGGGACTGCGGTATAAATTTATTGAAATAAGCGCATTCTTCCAGGGACAGGCGGGAAGAAGCATTTACCTGGGCAGCGAGCCACTTCTTTTCTGGCCGCTCACTAATAACGGCGCGCGTATTACCAGCTATGCCAATAACTTCTGGACACCGCAAACAAAGGATATTGCCGACTATCCCAGGCTAACAACGATTGAAAATTACAATAATTACAGGCCATCTACTTTTTGGTATGTGAATGGTGATTTCATCAGGCTGCGTTCTTTAAATGTTTCCTGCCATCTGCCACAGTCCATCGTGCGGTATGCTAAATTAAAAAATGCAACCATTTACCTAACGGGTATGAACCTGTTTACCTGGGATCATTTAAAATACGCCGACCCTGAAGTGCTGTCGGGCTACCCTGTTATGAAATCTTATAATGCAGGTATTCGTTTATGGTTTTAAATTATAGATTATGAAGATGAATTTAAATACAGTTTTCCTCATCGTTATACTTGCTGCAGCAGGTTGTAAGGCTACCTTACCCGATAACCTGACATTTGTAGATGACAGGGAAATATACAGCAATATAACACAGATACGTAATGTATTGAACAACGTGTATAGCCAGCTTCCGGGCGGGTTGAATGATATCGGTGATTCGTGGCTGGCAGCGGCTTGCGATGAAGCGGAGGAAATTAATAATGCAGAAGCCATCCAGTCTTTTAACCTGGGCAACATCAGCCCTTTTTATAACCCCGATGATGCCTGGTCTAAAAATTATGCGGGTATTTATGACGCCCTGGTATTTTTAAAGGCCACAGATACCATTACCTGGAGCGATAGGAAGCTCTCTAATCCCACAGAGTACGCTACAAGAGTAGCGCTCACAAAGCAGTACCGGGCTGAAGCCAGGTTCCTGGTAGGCTTTTTTTATTTTGAATTGATAAAAAGATATGGTGGCGTACCCCTGGTTGATAAGGTAATTGACAGGAACACAAACTGGGTTAGTCAATATCCCCGCAGATCTTTTTCAGATTGTGTTGGTTTTATTGTAGCCTGCTGCGATAGTGCGGCTGCTAACCTCCCGGATACTTATGATGCCGGTAATTATGGCAGGGCTGCTAAGGGTACTGCCCTGGCATTAAAAGCAAGAACATTGTTGTATGCGGCAAGCGATTTGTATAATCAGACCGGGAATACAGACCCGTTGTCTGGTTATACTGATGGAGATCGGGCCGGCCGCTTGCTTAAAGCTGCGGAGGCAAATAAAGCGGTTATAGATTTTAAGCCTGCTTATGCATTCCAGGCAACTTATGAGGGGCTTTTTACGCTCGGGTCCGGGAAAAGCACGGAAGTGATATTTGAAAGAAGGTTTTCTGCAAGCAATGCTTTTGAAAAAAGAAATACGGCAGTAGGCTTCCCTTTGGGTCAGACAGGAACCTGCCCGTCTGGCAACCTTGTAGATGCTTATGAACACATGAATGACGGCGCTTTTAACTGGTCAAATCCGGCTCATGCAGCCGAT
>DAOLFI010000071.1:0-9362 GCA_035326385.1 Niabella sp. | reverse complement strand
GTTCCGGTAAAGCGTGAGTGCCTACGTCGGCCATGTTCACACTTAGTCTGGCCTCCTGTTTAGTACTATCCATAAACCGGGAAACAAGCTTGGTAAGGGTATTTTCATTACCTGCAGTACCGGTGCTGCCTGTTTTCATATTGAGGTATTGGGCCAATCCTGGTAAATCAAATTCTGAAGGCATGGAATAGCTGCTGCTGTCGCCTTCATAAAAGGCCTGTTTGGCAAATTTCAATCCTTCTACAAGACTTAAAGGACGGGCTACTTCCGGCCTTGCGGCCAGGTATTGGGCAAAAGAGTCTATTTTAACAAGGTTGTTGAAATTTCGGGTTACGCCGTACTTCTTTTTGGTATCTATAATAATTTCTAATGGCATTACTCCTTTAAAGTTTTTTTCAAAAAACTTAAGGTCAGTGTAAATTTTATCCGTTTTAGGCACATCATCGACCATATAGGCATTGCTTTGAAGGCGCAGTGCTCCTGCAACAGCTATAACAACCAGCACGGTAGTTATAATATAAATCTGCCTGCGGTGGGACAAAGACCATTTTTCCAGTCTGTCCAGCCAGCGGTTCAGTCTTGGGTTATATAAATACTTAGTATGTTTTTCTTTGGGCGGCGGTAGAAAATAGAGGGCAATGGGTATTAGTATCAGCGATATAAAGAACAGCAGCATGATATTGATCCCTGCCACTACGCCAAACTCCTTTAATATAGCGCTTTTGGTAAGTGCAAAAACAGCAAAACCAATGGCCGCAGCTACATTGCAGAACAGTGTTACAATGCCCATGCGGCTTACCATATCAGTAATGGCATTTTTCTTTTTTTGCTGGGCGGGGATATGATTACCTAAAGCAGCCTGTTTATGCCAGCTTGTATGGTATTTATTGAGGAAATAAATGCAGTTGGGAATGCCTATTACCACAATCAAAGGCGGAATTAAAGCGGTAAGCAATGTGATCTTATAGTCAAAAAAGTGCATGGTAGCGAGGCTGAACAATACCCCAATGATTACTACGGCAAGAGAGAGCAGCATAGAGCTTACTGACCTGAAAAAAAGTAATAATATAATTGCTGAAAGTACAATAGATGCCGTAAGGAAATAACGCATTTCGTTGGCAATGCGCGCCGCCAGCACCGTTCTGATATAGGGGAGACCGCTTAGTTTTACTTCCTCCTTAGTGGCCTGTTCAAATTTTTTAATTTGGGCTGTTACAGCATTAATCGCGGCATCTCTTTTTTTTGAGTTGATAATTTGTGCATCCATACTTAGCCCCATCAGGTAAGCATTGGTAACTGGGTTATAGAGCAAACCGTTGTAAAAGGGAAGGTTGCGGAAGGTGGCAGCACTCTCATCTAACTGTGCCTGCGTAAGTGTTGTAGCCGGGAAGATTTTTTTTGCCTGCAGCTTTTCAGAAGCGGGATCTTTTACCAGAGTAACCGCTCCGGGAACGCTTAATATATCTAAAACACCCGGTATCTTTTTAAGGTTGTTTTGCAGGTCAACATATTGGTTAAATATTTTTTCTGTAAATAGCTGATCGGTTTGAATACCAATAATAAGCATATTGCCGTCCTCTCCATATTTCTTCTTAAATTCCTGGTAAGCAATATTTACCGGGTGATTGGTGGGGATAGCCTTGGTAAATTCATATCCCAGCTGCACCTTAGTGGCCTGGTAGCCGGATAGTATAGTTGCTGCAATTAATATTGTTAATAGTATGAACCTGTATTTAAGAACGGCTTTACCCAGCTTTTCCCACATAGAACGTATTTTAATCTTTTTAAAACCCTGTTTAGTTTACTAACTTTTTGAAAGGCTGCATTGTTGCAGTACACACAAAGAAAAGAAAAAAATTATCTTGCATGTTCATATTATTACAGGTTGTCCGGTAAAATTCATAAAACCAAAGGAATAGTGCTCCGCTACGTGAAGTATGGTGAAACCAGCATTATTGCCTCTGTATACACCGAATTGTTTGGGCTGCAATCTTATTTATTGAACGGAATAAGAACTTCAGGGAAGAGAGGCGGCGGCCGTATCAGCTTTTTCCAGCCGGCTGCCCTACTGGACATGGAAGTGTACTATAACGAATTTAAACAACTGAACCGGGTAAAAGAATACAGGTTTGCCTGTGTGTACCAGCATATTTTTTCTGATGTACTTAAAAACGGGGTAGCTGCTTATATGGTAGAGCTTTTAACTCAATGCCTGAAACAACCCGAAAACAATTATGGCCTGTTTGCTTTTACTGAAGATTGTTTTACCGCGCTTGATACCTGTAATGATAAGATAATGGCCAATTTCCCTGTTTTTTTTGCAGTGCAGCTTACGTATTTTTTTGGCTTTTTGCCGCAAAATATTACACCCCGAACATCGGAAAGTAAAGAGGTTTTCTTTGATATAGAAGAAGGTGTTTTTACCAATGCGCCGGTATTTCATCGTTTATATCTCGAAAAAAAATACGCGCTGATACTGGCAGCGCTTTTGCAGGTGCGGCATCCGCAGGAGCTGGCAGAAGTTGAAGCTGATGCTGAAGCCCGGCGTAAGATCCTGGAAGCAATGGAAATGTATTACAGCCAGCACCTGAACGATTTTAGAAAGCTGAAAACATTACCGGTGCTGAAAGAGATCATGCGATAGCGCAAAGCCGGTGCTATTGGGCTTCTCTTACGGATTACGCTTCGTTATTTTTCAGGAACAGCTGCCTGCTTAAGGGGCACGGGAAAAATCAAAAAAACTTACAAAGGTAACATTTTCTTTTCACCCTTTCCCGGAAATAAAATATTCCTCAAAACATTCGGAAAAGCGGAAATCTTTCTTTTATTTTTGCCGATTGTCCTTTTTGAAAACAATCTGAAAGAGCAATAGAAAAGATAAAAATATAAATAACTTTCAAATTTTGTAACTCGCCTCCCTCTCTCCGCCCGGAGAGAGGGAGGGGGATGAGGCTTTATGGCATTACCACATATTTTAAAGCACGTTTACACAAACGGTACCGATGAAGTGATAAGGCGCGGTAAAAAAACACACGCGCTTGGTTTTGTTGAGCTGGTTGAGTTTGATAAACTTACCGGCAATATTGTATTTCGTGTAAAGGACGACACCTATAGCAGCTTTTATAAAGTATATATCCAGAAATACAGCGACCCCAGGCAAATATCTTTAAGATGCACCTGTCCCTATAACCTGGGTGATATTTGCAAGCACGAAGTAGCCTCCCTGTTTCAGCTGCAGGAGCTGCTGGACAAAGGACAGCTGGGTGATGAAGAAGTGTATTACGACCAGCGCCATACTGTTATAAAGCTGCGGAATCTTGACCTGCGCTCACTGCGCTCACTTTGCAGCAGTGACAGCTTTAACGAAGCAGAGAAGTTTTTACAGAAGAAAAAAGCAAAGATCGTATCTGCAAAAGACGAAACGGTAAAAGCGGTTGTTGCCCTTGATGGGAAAGACCATACGGTGGTTATTCGTAAAAACGATGAGAGAAGCTTTGATACCAGCTGCGATTATGAGGATACGGAGTACCCCCTGTGTTTACCCAAGGTGATTGTGTTTATGCAGCTGATAAAGCAGCACGGGGCAGATTATTTTGATACCATCCGTAATCGTGATGTAGAAAAGAATAAACTGCTTGAAGCATATGGGTATTCACTTGCCGATGACCTGAAAGGAAAGTTTGAATTTGTTTTTAAAGAAGGGAAGCCTTTTTTACGCGTATTGGATAGCAGTATCAAGCGGGTCAATACACTTGGCAGTGCAGCGGCCCCCAAACAGGTTGTTGCACAACAAAAGCTGGAGACCGCCACAGAGACTGATGTGGCTGTTGAAACGGTGGCACCACCGGTCAGCCGCCTGGGTGTTGTTTTCAATTTCAATAAAAGAGCATATCCCTACTTCACCGTTGATACGGTTATTGGCGAAACCAATGAAGAGCAAAACGGATTTACGGGAACGGTAGAAGCGCTGGATATTGCAAAGTATATCGACACCAGTAATTATAGTGAACATGATATAGCATTGCTTAACACCGTTCGGAAACTGCAGGATACGGAACTAAAAAAATATATCCTCCGAAATACTCCTTTTGGTAATGTTTTGGAAGAGCCGGCACTTGACGGAGAGCTGAGTGAAGAGGAGAAAAAGCTGGCTGACGAGTACCTGTTGCCCCGCATTAAAAAACTGCTGGCAGATGCAGCAGAGAACCCATTGGCATTTATTCTTCCCCAGGGAAAAAAGTTTATAACTCAAAATCTTCAAAGTGTAGATGCCATTGAAACGCCCGCCGTCATTGAGTTTTTTATAGATAAGAGCGGGGATGATTTTGTTTGCGAATGCCTGGTCAGGGTAAGAGGGATGGTGCATGGTATTGAAGAAAATGAAGCGCCCACACCACTGGTGTACCTGTATAATCACCAGTTATTTGCCCTGCCTGATGCTGATACCGTATCGTTATTACAGAAGTTTTCTAAAGACGGTAAAATAATTATACCGCAGGAAGAGTGGCCGCTCACCCTGCACGAGTTTATACTGCCGCTGGCCAAAGAGTATAAAACAGATTTTGATCCTTCACTCTTACAAGTTATAAAAGGCGTAGAGCCGGAAGTAAAGCTATTTCTTACCGAAAAGGGTGACTTCCTGGTTTTCCGCCCGGTATTTTCTTACAAAGGCCACGAAACAAGTGCAGTGGGCAAACAGGTAATGCTGATACCCGAAGGCAGTAAAATATTAGCCGTTTACCGCAATAAAGAAAAAGAAGAGGCCTTTATACAAAAGCTACAAAACCTTCACTCCAACTTTATCATAAATGAAGAAGAGGGTACCCTTGCTTTAAAGGGCGTTGAGATCTTAAAGGAAAACTGGTTCTTCTTATTTGTTGATGCCATGAAGGAAATGCAGGTGCCTGTATTTGGACATGAAGCGCTACGCAATTTCCGCTTCAACACTGCAAAGCCTCAGACAAAGATCTTTATCAGTAGCAATACAGACTGGTTTGATGCTAAGGTTGACATCATGTTTGGAGAGCAGAAAGTATCTATTGCAGAAGTAAAGCGTGCCCTGGCTGCCAAGCAGCAATATGTACAGCTTAATGATGGTACTTTAGGTATTTTGCCGGATGAGTGGCTTAAAAAATATTCTTTGCTCTTCAGGGTTGGCGAAGGAAGCAATAACAAGCTGAAGCTGTCGCAATACCACAAAAGCGTAATTGACGAATTGTTTGAGCTGCAAAACGAAGAAGAGCTGCAGTTTGAGCTGGAAGAAAAATATAACCGCTTAAAAGATTTTGAAAAAATATCTGAGGTAGCCCCCCCGCCGCACTTACAGCAAACGCTAAGGCCCTACCAGGTTGCAGGCTTCCAGTGGCTGAACTATTTACAAAATATAAACTGGGGAGGTATCCTGGCCGATGATATGGGTTTGGGAAAAACCATCCAGGCGCTGTCTTTCCTGCAGCATTATAAGGAGAGTAAACAGGAAATGAAAGCTTTGGTGGTTTGTCCTACTACGCTTATCTATAACTGGGAAAACGAGATCAGGAAATTCACTCCCCAGATGTCTTATTGCATACATCATGGCAGCACACGTACCAGGAACTCCGATGAAATATTAAAACAGGATATTACTATTACCACTTATGGTACTTTACGGAGCGATATCAAGTTGTTCCTTAATGTAAAATTTGATTACCTGGTGCTGGATGAAAGCCAGGCCATTAAAAACCCGTCGAGCAAAGTAACACGCGCCGCTTCTCTACTTAATGCAAAGCACCGCCTGTGTATGAGTGGTACGCCTTTACAAAATAATACCTTTGATATTTATGCGCAGATGAACTTCCTGAATCCAGGGATGCTGGGAAGCATTGAGTTTTTCAGGCAGGAATTTGCCATTCCTATTGACAAATTAGGTGAGGCCGACAGAAAGGAACATCTGAGGAAAATATTATACCCCTTTATCTTACGCCGGACCAAGGAGCAGGTAGCAAAAGACCTTCCGGAAAAACAGGAAATGATCTTATGGTGCGAAATGGGCGATGAGCAACGCCGCATTTACGATGCGTATAGAAATGACTACCGCGATAAAATTTTAGGGACGATCGACAACCAGGGGTTGGGTAAATCGCAGCTCACCATTTTGCAGGGATTGATGAAACTGCGCCAGATATGCGACTCGCCGGCTATTTTAAATGAAGAAGAAGTTTTTGAAAATCACTCTATAAAAATTGAAGAGCTGGCGCGTGAAATTACCGAGGATATGAGCGACCACAAAGCGCTGGTCTTTTCGCAGTTTTTAGGAATGCTGGGTCTTATCAGGCAAAAGCTGGATGAGCTGGGTGTAAAATATGAATATTTTGATGGCAGCACTTCGGCGCCTGACAGGGAGAAAGCTATTCAGAACTTCCAGAATAATGATGAAGTGCGGGTGTTCCTCATTTCGTTAAAGGCTGGGGGTGTGGGTTTAAACCTTACTGCGGCAGACTATGTATATATCGTGGACCCCTGGTGGAATCCCGCGGTAGAGCAGCAGGCCATTGACCGTACGCACCGCATTGGTCAAACCAAAAATATTTTTGCTTACAGGATGATTTGTAAAGACACTATTGAAGATAAGATCCTCAAGCTCCAGGAAAAGAAAAAGGCACTGGCAAGAGATCTTATTTCCGATGAGTCGGGCTTTGTAAAATCGCTGACTAAGGAGGATGTAGAGTATTTGTTCAGTTAGTTGAAGTAAAAAACGTTGGTGTTCGTCTATTTAAAAAATAAGTTTGCGAATGAAATTCCGTCGGCTCATATCTTTATTAATCATAGCTGCGATATTGATCGCGTTTTTTACCAATCCCAAAGAAAGTGATTTTAATACATTCATTCAGCCTGCCATCAGCAGGCAGCAGTCCCCGCCTATGGTTGAGTATAAAAACAACCTTATTTATTCTAATGCGGAAATAACCTATTTCAACCCCGCTTCTGTAAATGGTAAGTTTATTGCCGCGGCCAGCAAGGAAAAGTATATCGGGCTTTTTGGCCGGTTCTGGAAAGTAAAGAACTAATGCATTACTTTTTGAGGATTTTATTCAGAGAGGGCACACATAGATGTAAACATGTCGCCGCTCTGTGACTGGATTGGAGCTTATCTTACCGCGTAGCGGTAACTATTTATAGAAGATATTAATTACCCACGGTTAAGAGCACTGCGGAGCTGCGCAACGTTGTTGCGGTTATTTAAAGAAATAGAATTATGCGTTCGCCCTGTATAGGGACGTAGTTAAGCCAATCATATTTATTTCAACCTGCTGATTATTTTTTGGGCCTGTTTATAGTAGGCGCCGGATTCGCTTACCTTGCCTGCGTAGTTGATAGCATCCTCTTTTTTATCCAGTTTGTAGGCTGATAAAGCAGCGAAAAAAGCAGCATCTTCTTTATAAGCAGAGGGGCCGGTGGCTAACTTTTCCAACAGGGGCAGGGCCGTTTCATATTGCTTTGTTTTAACAAGACTTACTGCATAAAAGAAATGAGCCGTAGCATCCCCGGGGTTAGCAGTTGCCTGTTGTTGTAGCAACGGAATGGCCTCTTTATATTTTCCTTCATTAAAAAGTAAAGCACCTTTATTAGATAATGCTTCAGATCCTCTTACTACAGCCTGTGGCATTTCAGGAACGGTGTAGTTATCAATACCTGCAGGAACAGAGAGGTAAATGATTATAATTGCGGCAGCAGCAGCAACGCTGATAAAGTATTTTTTGAAGGAAATAACTTTTGCCGGTTGTTTCTTTTCCTGTTTAAAATATTGCCGGGTAAGCGGTGTTACAACTTCTTTGATGGCTGCATCATCTGCCGGCAACAGGTTTTTCTTTAATACAGCATCTGCTTCCAGCCAATCTTCATAATCCTGTTTTAATGTGGCATTGGTTTGCAGCTCGCTTTCAAATGCAGCACGTTCCGGGTCTGTCATCCAGCCTTCAATATATGCTTCTATTTTTTCAAAAGGGGTCATGCTGCATTATGTTTTTTATTTCTTACAAGCGATATTAATTCAGCCATACAAAGCGATTTCTTTTTCCGCAGGTAAGCATAGCTTACGCCTATCTCATCTGCCAATTGCTGCTGCGGTTTATCTGTATAGCTTGCCACAATAATTTCGCGGCAACGCGCACTTATTTTTTGGAGCATTTCCATTACTGTACTTTCCTTTTCTAAAGTATCAGCGTATAAGGCTGCTGCTTCAGTGTCTCCGCTTGCTATTTGGGTATATGCGTCGTCTATGCTTTTTGTTACCCCACGCCGGTTGTTTTTTTCTGCCTGATTGATCCATTTCCGCTTACAAATCAGCAGCAGAAAGGCTTCCAGCGGGCAGGTAAGCACAAAAGAGCCATCCCTGGCCAGCTTGTAAACGTCAATGACCGCTTCCTGGAAAATATCGCCCGCTTCTTCCTCTCCGGCACCTTTTGATAAGAGGTACTTCTTTATTCCGGGCGCAAAATTTTTATAGATACCCTCTATTTGCAGGGAATCGTGGTTTTTGAGCGCTTCAATATATTGTTGATCGGTATGCAAATAATTGGTTTGTAATCAGCTAATGTAATAAAATTCTTTTTTGTGATAATATTTGAATAAATTTAATTGCTATAAAATTAGGGTAACAAAACGTGTATATAGCTGATATACTAAAAAACTGCCGTAGTGAAAATTTTATATACTTTTTTCCTGTTCCTCCTGTTAGCGGAATGGGCCTCCGCACAGCAGGCAGACAAAGACAGTTCTATTGTTGCTGCGACAGACAGCAGCAATAAGGTTTCCTTTTCTGTAAAGCTGCCGGCTCTTACACAAATACCGGGCGCTCCTGAGCCCTTTTATACCTATCTCTGGGATTTTGGCGATGGACACTTCAGCACAGCCGAAAATCCGCAGCATGTGTATGAAAAGGATGGCACGTATGATTGTATACTCTATGCGGTTAATAATTATGATGACGGGAAAAAACCCCAGCGCAAAAAAGAAAAAATAAAAATTGAGAAACCTTCGGCCGGTCGGGCCATAGCTTCTGTAGCCGAAAAAGATTTCTTTAAAGCCAACGGCCTGTTTGAGTTGAAATACAACTGTATGGCAAAGCCTAACGATACTATGGTGCTGATCGTGGGCTGGAAGAACACAGGCGCACAGGAGCAAAAAGGAAAGCTGTATTTAATGCTGAATGAGAAGCAGTTTGAGCAAACCTGTTTTGATACTTCGGAATTCAGAAGCTATGATGAAGCTTCTTTATTAATGGCGCACAGCAATGTGAATGAAATTCCGGGGTTTAACGCTTCTTTGCTGGTTACTGAAAGCGGCAGCCCCGCGTCCGGGTTTGTAAAAAAAGTTAATGCAGC
>DAOLFI010000070.1:0-9371 GCA_035326385.1 Niabella sp. | reverse complement strand
TAAAACAAAAAGTATCTAACCGTCAGATGATTATCCGTTTCAGGTTGTTTAATGATGGATTGGGATTCCGGTATGAGTTCCCGCGGCAAAAAGACTTTACCTACTTTGTTATTAAGGAAGAACGTACACAGTTTGCTATGACAGGCGATCACATGGCTTACTGGATTCCCGGCGATTATGATACCCAGGAGTATGATTATACTACCTCTAAGTTGTCAGAAATAAGAGGGCTGATGTCAAAAGCTATTACAGGCAATGCATCCCAAACTTCTTTTTCACCCACAGGAGTACAAACGTCGCTAATGCTGAAAACGAATGAGGGTATTTATATCAACCTGCATGAAGCCGCGCTGATCAATTATGCCTGTATGCACCTGAACCTGGATGATAAAAACTTCATTTTTGAATCATGGCTGACACCGGATGCCAACGGCAGTAAAGGACATTTGCAGGCGCCCTGCCATTCGCCCTGGCGTACTGTTATTGTAAGCGATGATGCGCGTGATATACTTGCTTCCAAAATGACGTTAAACCTGAACGAGCCTTCTAAAATTGCAGATCCCTCATGGATAAAGCCTACCAAATATGTGGGTGTATGGTGGGAAATGATCACCGGTAAAAGTGAATGGTCTTACACCAGTGATGTGCCTGCTGTACAATTGGGAATAACGGATTATACTAAAACCAAACCCCATGGCAGGCATGGCGCTACCAATGCCAACGTAAAAAAATATATTGACTTTGCAGCAAAACATGGCTTTGCTGGAGTACTGGTAGAGGGCTGGAACATAGGTTGGGAAGACTGGTTTGGCAATTCAAAAGATCAGGTGTTTGATTTTGTAACGCCTTATCCTGATTTTGATGTAAAAGCCATACAGGAATATGCCAAAAGCAAAAATGTAAAAATGATCATGCACCATGAAACTTCATCTTCTGTACGTAATTACGAGCGTTACATGGATACGGCCTACCGGTTTATGAAGGCTTTTGGATATGATGCTGTAAAAAGCGGTTATGTAGGCGATATTCTTCCGCGTGGGGAGTATCATTACAGCCAGTGGATCAACAACCATTACCAGTATGCTCTTGAAAAAGCTGCGGAGTATGAGATCATGGTAAATGCTCATGAGGCAGTAAGGCCTACGGGTATATCTCGCACCTGGCCCAATCTTATAGGCAATGAATCGGCAAGGGGAACCGAGTACCAGGCTTTTGGAGGCAGTAAGCCTAATCATGTTACCATATTGCCGTTTACAAGAATGATTGGTGGCCCGATGGATTATACACCGGGAATATTTGAGATGGACATATCGAAGATCAATCCCAATAATAAGTCGCATGTAAACAGTACCCTGGCTAACCAGCTGGCTTTATATGTTACCCTGTACAGCCCGTTGCAAATGGCTGCGGATCTGCCCGAAAATTATGATCGTTTTCCCGATGCGTTCAGGTTCATCAAAGATGTGGCCGTTGATTGGGACGACAGTAAATATCTTGAAGCCGAGCCTGGCCAGTATGTAACGGTTGCCCGTAAAGCAAAAGGAACGGGTAACTGGTTTGTAGGAAATGTAGCAGGAGAGAACGGGCATACCAGTAACCTGTCTTTTGATTTCCTGGAACCGGGCAAATTATATGAAGCTACTATTTATACGGATGCTAAAGATGCCAATTACAAAACCAACCCGCAGGCATATACCATTCAAAAAGGCATTATCAGCAGCCGGTCGAAGTTGCAGCTGAAATCCGCTCCTGCCGGGGGATATGCTGTTTCTTTATTCGAAGTGAAAACAGGTAAGCCTGTCAAAGGTCTTAAAAAGTTGGGATATAAATAAGTTACACAGGCTACTATTTTTCTTACTTTTATCGGAACTAAATAACTCTAGGGTAATGATGTATAAAAATATAATGACGATAACACTTATATCTGGCTCCCTGTTTTTTGCTTCATGCGGAGCGCCATCCGGTGAAACAAAAGATAAAGACAATACAGCTTCGCCTGAACAATTTAATGTCACTGCTGAATCATTTGCCGACCTGCAGGTTCTGCGTTACCAGGTGCCCGGCTGGGACCAGCTTTCAGCACAGCAAAAAGAGTTAGCCTATTATCTTTACCAGGCGTCTCTTTCGGGTAGGGATATCATCTATGATCAGCGTGGTAAGTACAGTCTTTTAGTGCGCAAAACACTGGAAGCAATATGGGAAACCACTAAAGCTGATAAGAGCGGCGATGATTGGGAGAAGTTCAAAACCTATGCCGGACAGGTCTGGTTCAGCAATGGCGTATACCATCATTATAGTACCGACAAGATCATTCCTGCCTGCAGCTTTGAATACTTCAGCGGGCTGGTAAAGCAAAGCGATGCCGGTAAACTGCCGTTGGACAATGGAGAAACTGTTGATGCATTTTTAACCCGTATCAGGCCGGTGATCTTCGATCCAAAATTTGAACCCAAGATGGTAGATCTGCGGGCCGGTATTGATAATGTAGCCAACTCCTTTAATAACTTTTACGAAGGGGTACCCAGGAAGAAGTAGAAGCGTTTTATGCTAAATTCCCGCATAGTGACCAGGAACCTGAATGGGGACTGAATAGTAAAGTGATTAAAGAAAATGGGCAGCTGGCAGAAAAAGTATGGAAGAGCGGCGGCATGTATGCACCTGCTATTGACCAGATGATCTTCTGGATCAAAAAAGCGATCCCGTTAGCTGAAAATGATATACAGAAAAAAGCGCTGACTTTATTGGTGGAGTATTTCCAGACCGGCGATCTGAAAAAATGGGATGAGTATAATATTGCCTGGACGCAAAACACCAATAGCGTGATTGACTTTACCTGCGGGTTTATTGAAGTGTATAACGATGCGATTGGTAAAAAGGGAAGTTTTGAATCTATTGTTTCCATTAAAGATTTTGAAGTATCAAAGCGCATTGAAAAAATAGCGGCACAGGCGCAGTGGTTTGAAGATAACGCTCCCCTGATGCCCGAGCATAAAAAGAAAAATGTAAAAGGCATCAATGCCAAAGCCATTAATGTAATTGTAGAGGCCGGCGATGCTGCTCCCAGCACACCTATTGGTATTAATCTGCCTAATTCGGATTGGTTAAGGAAAGAGTATGGCTCTAAATCAGTAGCCCTGTCCAATATTGTAGAAGCCTATAACCTTAGCAGCGCCAGCAACGGTATGCTGGAAGAGTTTGTAGATACCAAAGAAAACCTGGACCGCATCAAACAGTATTGCAGCCTGGGCAGCGACCTGCATACGGATATGCACGAATGCATCGGCCACGCATCGGGCCAGATCAATCCCGGCATAGCCACGCCCGACAAAACACTGAAAAACTATGCTTCCTGCCTGGAAGAAGCCCGTGCTGATCTGGTAGCGCTCTACTATATTATGGATCCCAAGCTGGTGGAAATAGGTGTAATGCCTTCCCTGGAAGTGGGCAAAGCCGAGTACTACAATTATATGATGAACGGACTGATGACCCAACTGGTGCGGTTGAAATTAGGTGATAAAATAGAAGAAGCGCACATGCGCAACCGTGCCTTAAATGCTTATTGGGTTTATGAAAAAGGAAAGAAGGATCAGGTGGTGGAATTGATCAAAAAGGATGGTAAAACTTATGTGCAGATCAATGATTATAACAAGCTGCGCACTTTGTTTGGCGAGTTGCTGAGAGAGATACAGCGCATCAAATCGGAAGGCGATTTCAATGCCGGCAAAAACCTGGTAGAAACTTACGGGGTGAACGTAAACCCCGACTTGCATAAAGAAGTGCTGGAACGCTATGCAACACTTAACATCAAGCCTTATAAAGGGTTTATACAGCCGCGCCTTACAGCTGAGATGGATGGAGATAAAGTGAAGGATATACGGATTGAATTTCCCGCTTCTTTTTACGATCAGATGATGGAGTATGCCAGGAACTATTCTTTACTGCCGGTGAAGAATTGATTAACGCCGGTTAAATAATATAAGCTCGTTTAAAACAAAAGAGGCTTGCCTTTCTTTTTAGGCAGCCTCTTATACGGTAAAATACGCGATACCGGATCAAATTATAATTATCCTTTCAGGGTCAACCCCCCGGTTTTCTCCATATTTAACATATCCCAGTTGATTGGTCTGTAAAGAAGTCTTTGTGCTTGTCTGATAAAGCAAAGGGTACAATATCACCGGCTAATAGAAGTATATCTCCCTTTGGTAGTAAAGGTTTTTGCCGGAGAAACTCCTTATTCTCCCGGAATTCTAAGTGTAAATCAGATGCGTATTGAAAAATCATATATCCCGTTCTTTTTTTAAACGCAGGCCATAGTTACGGTTTTGTTGCGACAATCTCCAGGAAAGACATAAAAGTATTTGTATAATTACAAAAATGTAATTATATTTATATTACAGATTCAATTCAACGGCTCTTTAATATTCAAAAATGAGCGAAGCCTTAAAACAGATCATTCTCAAAAAAATGGAGATTAAGCATAAGCTTGAACAGGTGCGGAAAATGTCTGAATTTACCGGGCAGGAGTTTCCGGAGTTGGTTAACCAGTTGCTTGAAGATTTGACCTCCTCATGAAAATAGAGCGCGAACTTGAAAAAAACAAACGAAAGTAAACCGAAGCCTCTGTGGCTTTTTAAACATTTTTTATGAAACTTGAAACAGAATTAAGGAAGTTAAAAAAATACATGGGTAGGCCGGATTCAGGATTTGATAAGCAGTTTGCAGTCATTAAAAAAAACTTTGCAACTGATAAGGACAAAGAGGTAATTAATACTTTTATTAAAGATCACCTGCAGGAGACTATCGCTGATCTAAAGGAGTTCAATAAGCAGATGAGTGTAAAGGTTCAGCTTGCGGAGGTTTCTGAAATTATTTCTCTATCATACATAGCCGGGAAGTATTTTAAAAAAACAAGCCAATGGCTATATGCGAGGATCAATAACAATAATGTAAACGGCAAGCCTGTTGCATTCAAGCCTGACGAAATACAGACGCTCAATTTTGCCATAGAAGACATTTCAAAGAAACTGGCTCAAACTAAGGTTTCGCTTTAGTTGCATTTATACACGCTTGTATAAAGTACATTTTAGGTTAATTCGATATTATATTTATAAATTTGATTTGGGTTTTTAATTAAATCAATTGCTGCGATTTGAATCTTAGAAATGTACATAATAACGAGGCAGACTGGCTGTCGTTAAAAGCTATGAACAGCCAAATGGCATTTTCTTTTGTATATGAAAGAAATTTTGCAATGGTGTATCACTATGCGAAAAAGCTGCTTGACGATGGACAGGAAGCGGAGGATGTGACGAGCGAAAGTTTTGTAAAGCTATGGGAACGGTTTGCTCAGTTCACAAGCATTAGCGCTGCTCATTCTTTTTTGATGACAAGTACAAAAAATGCCTGTTTGAACCGCATCAAATTGAATAAACGAGCGAAAGAGCGAGAAGCTTTTTTTGCCTCCCTTCAGGAGTCGTTGGGTGATTTTACAGCTAAAGAAGAAATTACTGGGAGCATTTACCAGTATATATTTGATGAAATTGAAAAACTTCCATCCAGGGAAAAGAAGGTATTTAAACTAAGTTACCTGGAAAGTAAAAGCAATGAAGAAATTGCTGCACTTTTGAATATTAACAATCAATCAGTACGAAATTATAAAGCACGGGCATTGAAGTCCCTGCGAAAAGTATTTCAGCATAAAGATGTACTTGCTGTTTTCCTGATTCTAATTGGAATGTCGAAATAAAGTTGATCCGTTTCATGCCTTATCAAAGAAATGATTATTTTTTCCTGATTTTTTGAGTACAAAGAAAGGACTGCGTTGTTTTATTAATATAGCGGATGGCTATAAAGAAACTAAAATGTCCAAAAGTCCAGATAGAATTATTACATTAATTAAAGCGTACCTGAATGGGAACATAGCTCCGGAACAAATGGAGGAGTTGGAAGATTGGATGAATAAGACCTCCATGAATCGGGTATTAGTAGAGGAGTTTCTTGATGAAAGAAAACTAAGGGATGGAATTGCGGCAACCTACATTGTACACCATAAAGTCTGGAAGGAGTTAGAAGAACGCTTATCCTTCAGCAGCGGTTCAATGTTTACAGTTCGAAAAAGGGCGATAGCTGTCTTCGCGTGGCGCAAATATTGGATTGCTGCTGCATCTATCATTATTTTATCAGGGTTAGGCTTTTATTTTTATACTATCAGTAATCAGAAGCAATCTGTTGTAGCTGTAAACACACCCAAAGATATTTCTGCTCCAACCTCTAACCGGGCTATGATCACATTAGCAGATGGGAGCCGGTTGTTTTTAGACAGTGTAAGTAATGGACAATTGGCGCAGATGGGTAATGTGAAGCTTGTGAAATTAGCAAATGGGCAGATCGCTTATCAAACAGAGGACGGGCAGGTTTTTAAAGAGCTGCAATATAATACTTTGACGAACCCGCGCGGCAGTAAAGTGATCGATATGCAATTATCGGATGGATCCCATGTATGGCTCAATGCCGGCAGCTCTATTACTTATCCTGTGGCATTTGTAGGTAATGAGCGAAATGTAGAGCTGAAAGGCGAAGGCTATTTTGAGGTGGCTAAAGACCCTGCAAAGAAATTTATAGTAGAGGCAAATGGAGTAACAACAGAGGTGTTGGGTACACATTTTAACGTGAATGCATATACTAATGACATTGCTATAAAAATAACTTTGCTGGAGGGGGCAGTGAAAGTTAGCAGCGGGAATAAGGGAGGTGTGCTAAGGCCAGGTCAGCAGGCTATAGTGGCTTCCTCTTCAGCAGGAAGAGACTATCAACTTATTAGTAATCCCGATATTGAGCAGGTACTGGCCTGGAAAAACGGTATTTTTTATTTAAACAATTTGAGCATAGCCGAACTAATGGAACAAATAGCTAATTGGTACGCGGTTGAAGTGGTGTATAGCTCTAACATCCCCAATATAGAACTGTATGGAAAAATGGGAAGAGATCTGCGCTTATCCCAGGTGTTAAAAGGATTGCAAAAAGTAGGTTTAAGGTGCCGCCTGGATGGACACAAAATTATTGTTGAATGATGTATTACTGATTATTTCTTTTAAATTAAAAACCATATTATATGCACAAAAGAGAGTAAAAACAAGTGGGTAATCAAAAAAAACCGGAAGTGGTTGTAACACTCCCGGTACTCATCCTGGACAAAAAATCAGGATAAATTTTTGAGCTGACCCCAACAACTAAATTGGCATACTTAACTGTTTTCATCAACCCAAAACCTGTCCCGGGGTAAATCGGGACACTGCAAAGTTATGCAAATGATTGCTTTTTGTAAAGCCCTGCATTTTTATAGCAGAAAAGCTTTTACAACGCCAATGTCGGCGATATTCTTATATGGTCCTGTACACAGAATGAGACCAATATGTCAAACGAAAAAAATACTTCTTATAATGAAGCTTATTGTTGCCATAATGTTGGTATGCTGCTTACAGGTTAGCGCCAGCGTAGCATCTCAGAATATCAGCTATTCAGGAAAAAATGTAAAGTTGGAAAGAATATTTGCTGTTATAGAGCAACAGACCGGTTATACCATTGTAGCCAATACAAACCTCATAAAATCACAGCCGCTTATTTCTGTGGAAGCAAAGAAGCAGGTTCTTCAGAAATTTCTGAAAGAAATACTGGAACCCCACTCTCTTGATTTTACTATTGAAAATAAAACCATATTTATTTCACAAACAGAGAAAAAGATACAGAGAAATACAGAAACAGGTAAAATGTCTGTGCCACAAATACTGGTTGTAACAATAAGTGGAAAGGTAATAGATTCTACAGGAATCCCTTTAGAAGGAGCTTCAGTAAAAATAAAGGGAACAAGTATTGGCACAACAACAAATGCTAATGGAGAGTTCAATATAGATGCCAGGGAAGGCGATGTACTGGTAGTCTCTTTTGTTGGTTACCGGACAATTGAAGTAGTTGTAAACAATACGGCTGCCATGCTAATCAGGCTTTTACCCGCTGAAGCGAAAATGGACGATTTGGTGGTGGTGGCTTATGGTAAACAAAAGAAAGAAACCCTGGCAGGAGCTATAAGTACCTTAAAGGGCGATGAAGTAGGCAAAAGTCCGCAACCCAATATTGGAACTGCTCTTGCAGGCAGGATGGCAGGCTTAACGGTTATTAATCGTTCAGGATCACCAGGGGCAGAAAACTTAACAATCCTTATCAGGGGGCAGGCAACAACAGGCAATAACAGTCCTTTAATTGTGATTGATGGAATACCTCAAACAATACAGGGCAGTCTTGAAAGATTGAACCCTATAGATATTGAGAGCATTTCTGTTTTGAAAGATGCGTCTGCTGCGTTATATGGCGCCCAGGCAGCGAATGGTGTGGTTTTGGTAACTACCAAACGGGGTTATACAGGCAAGCCCGTTTTTGATTATTCCTTTAATCAGGGGTTTGTAGCGCTTACAATACTCCCCAAAATGTCATCCTCTGCATCATACGTGGAAATGCTTAATGAGGCAGCGTATTATTCTAATCCTGCCGGAGGTTTATTTCAGCGATATTCTGCAGATGATATCCAAAAGTTCAGGGATGGGTCTGACCCGGTTAATTACCCAAATACCAACTGGATGGATGCCGTATTAAAGGATTATGCACGGCAAAGCCAGCATTTCCTGTCGGTACGTGGGGGCGGCGAAAACGTACGTTATTCAGTTTCTGCCGGATATATTAAACAGGGGTCTATTTATAAAGGAGGCATATCCGACTATAATCAATATAATCTCAGAAGTAACCTGGATATACAGGTTAATAAGAACTTCAAAATTAATTTTGATGTTTCGGGGCGGCAGGAAGACCGGGTTAATCCAAGTGGCTGGCCGGACGCGGGTCGCGCCGGTATTTTCAAGGGGTTATACCGAACATACCCTTTTGTGCCGGTTACCTGGCCAAATGGCACATATTCTTCCGGAGTAGGCGATAGCCGAAACCCGGTGCTTATGGTTTCAGACGCCGCGGGAGAAAATGCGAGAAAATTTAATGTTATAAATGGAACATTACGGGCCAACTATAATATTCCTTTTGTAGAGGGACTTTCAATAGACGGATTCTTGTCTATTGATCAAAATTTTAATTTTGTAAAATCTTTTGCCAAAAGCTGGACAACTTATAATTACAACAAGCTCACAAAGGTATATACACCAAGACCAGGCGGCGCGACAGCGCCAAATCTTACAGAGACGCATGCGAATCAAAGGGATATCACAACAAATGTTAAGCTTAATTATAACCGGCGCATCGGGGATCACGACATAGCCGGATTTGTTTCATTTGAACAAAATCAAAGCAGATATTTCTATTTCAATGCTGCG
>DAOLFI010000069.1:0-9410 GCA_035326385.1 Niabella sp. | reverse complement strand
CACCCCACCAACCATACCGTTTATCTCGCCAACAAGGATGGCTTTTACCGCAGCACAAATGGAGGGACCTCATTTTCACGAGCGTTCGAGGGTAACATTACCGGCATGGATGTTATACCTACCAGCCCTAATAATGTGTACATTTGTACCAGTAGCGGGCTTTATAAGTCAACCAACTCAGGCGTTACTTTTACACCAATAAGCTCAGCCAGCTTCCCTTCCAATGCTTTTTTTATTAAGGTAAGCCCGGCTAATTCAAACCGTATGATGGTGCAGCATGAGGTGGGTACTTACAACACTCCGTGGTATTACTCACACGATGGTGGTGTAACCTGGACGATAACTGCACAGGACAATTCGCTGGATTATTTTTATAGGCATAGCGGACGTAAAATGTATCCTGTTTGGCATCCCACCGACCCCAACATTGTGTGGTGTGTGGGTGGCGGCTGGTTTACAAAAAGCACAGATGGAGGAGCCACATTAAAATGGAATAATAATGGCTCATCTTTAATTTGCCTGACAGGATACTTTGCTTTTAGTGTTAACAATCCCAATGTGCTTGCTGTTACAACACAGGATTATCATGCCTCTTTTACAACGAATAGAGGTAGTACATGGAAATATCTTGGTAAAGATATTTTAAATACTACAAATGCGGGTTTCGCCTACGGAGGATATGCATTGAATTCAAATATTGTATTTGTTAAGAAAGCCGAGGAATCACGAGGGGCTACAAGGATTGCAATCACATTTGACGGAGGTGCCACGCTTTTTGAGGATAAGGGACCCGTAGGAGGTGAAATGACGGGGTATAGCTCTCCCACCAATAACCAGGTATTATTCCTTGGAGATCGACGAAGCGTTGATCAAGGACACACCTGGACAACTTTAGCAGGTTGTACCGGCGTGTACACACATAACTTAAATAACCCTTCAGAAATATTTGGTGTTAATAACGCAACTACAAAAAGTTTAGTGGCGTCTACCAATCACGGAGCTACCTGGACCATCATAAAATCTTTTGGAGACACCACTATAAGGGATATAGCATACGATCACAATGGAGACATATTTTATATCGCAACCGAATTTAAACTGATAAAGTACAACAGGTCAACCGGGCAATACGTAAATCTTACCAGCAAGGTGCCTAAAGATCAACTCGGCAAATCACAGCAGTTCAGGACGGTTGCAGTTGATCCAGTTAACACTGACATTGTATATGTAGGTAACCGGAGGGATGCTTATGCTTCCGATGTGGCGATCTGCCGGTCTACCGATGGAGGCGCTACAGACTTTATACCTCTGACGAAGTCTCCAAGACATAGTAATCTTAATCTTTACGGCAATCTTGATGCAGGAAGGGAAGTACAATGCATCCGTGTACATCCGGTAACCCGTGAAGCCTGGGTGGGCAGTGCGTGCTACGGAGTATGGAGAATAGAGGCTCCTTATGCCGGCTCATTCAGCACCGTTCAATGGGAATCGCTTACAGCAAAAAAAGTGAATAACGAGCTGGTGGTAGATTGGATAACAAAAGAGGAAAAAGGTAATCATACTTTTGAAATAGAGGTATCTGACAATAAATCGGATTTTAATAGGATAGGGGAAATATCTTCGAGTGGTTCAAAAAGCTTCCAAAACAATCAATACAACTTCAGGCAACAAACGCCGGTTGGGTCTGCAGCCACAGCTATGTCCATGTCTTTGGTCTTTGTTATTGGGTTGCTATTTGTCCGACGCTCAAAACTTGTCGTTCTTGCTACTGTGCTGATGATGATTGGTATTATTTCCTGCAGGAAATTTGAAACAGAGCAGCCTGCCAAAACGGCCAAATATGTAAGGGTAGCCGCTGTTGGTCTTACGGGATATAAGTCCTATAGCCCCATAGTTACTATTCAGCAATAAACCAATCAAGTATTTTAATTATTAAACTTTTCATATGTTAAAAAGGTTATCCTGCCTGTTATTTTAGGATGTTATTTTTCTTTTCACTGCAGGCACAGGATCACAAGCCCTATCCACACCTGCAGATGTACAATGGTAGCACACATGCCCATACGATATTTACCATATCGCATGGGCATGTGTCGCATTTTAGAAGGGACAAACAAGTAAACGGGGCGCCCTGTTTCGGATGATCCTTGCGGGACTTATTAAAACGCCATGGCTGGAAGAAGAAAGCACGCTGCCTCAGCCATCTTAAAAAGAGTATTACGGAACAACAGGCGTTAAAAAAAGCTTCCCGGGTTACTGGAGTCCGTCATAAAGACGTTCAAGAGTTCCCGGCCGTTATTGCTTTGGTTTGAGGACGAAGCCCGGTTTGACGCCATTCGTCAGGTTCATAAAATACAGATTGTTAAACTCCGGTTTTGTTGATACTACAGGGCAAACGCATCTAATTTTGAAAGCTTCTATGCTTTATGTCACTCCTTATGGAGTTTTTTAATGGGATTCCTCTTATTTTATAATCCTGTCAGCTCTATGGGCTTATCTACCCGGTCATTTTTCAAAACCGCCGCGGATGATATTATTTGCCCATGGATGGCTTGGGAACTTGAATTAAGATGCGTTTGCCCTGGTTGATACTATCTTCAAAGCCGGAGTTTTAATAGTTATGGTAACCGGGCTTTTTATAGTTTTGTCTTTATATCCCCTGCAAAGCAATTCAAAGCCGCTATCGCAGTGTAATAATTTGCAATGGCTGTTTTAACTTGGTAATAGTTCTTGCATTGAGTCTATAACCTGAAGGTTGTTTTAAGCTTAATCTCCTTTGATGAGCTCCCTATCCATACTTCATACTCCCCTTTATCAACTTTCCATTGGTGGGTTTTTTCATCCCAATAGGCGAAATCACTATATTTAACAGGAATGGTTATTTGTGCAGTGGTGCCTTTTTTTATGAAAGTTTTTTTGAAGCCTTTAAGCTCTTTCTCTGGCCTGTCAATTACTGTGTTTGCCGGATGAATATATAGCTGAGCAGTTTCGGCACCGTCAAAATCTCCGGTATTTTTAATATTGAAATGAACTGTTACAATACCATCTTTCTTTATGTTTTTTGCTGATATGCCTAACCCGGAATATTCAAAACGGGTATAGGATAACCCAAACCCAAACGGAAATTGCGACTCAATTTTCTTTTTATCAAACCAGCGATAACCAATATAGATACCTTCCTTATATTCATAAGAAATGTTGCCGAATTGCTCAAATATCTTTCGGGAGTGCTCCCTTCCGCCACCCCAGTAATATTTCCCGTCGCTCATAAGATTATAGTCTTTTGCAGGACTGTCATCAAAAGTCTTTTCTATTGTGTGAGGCAACTTACCGGAAGGATTGGTTTTGCCACTTAATACATCAGCTAACGCGATCCCCCTGTATTGCCCCAGGAACCAGGCGTACACCAGCCCTTTTACATTTTTTAACCATGGCATATCGATAGGGTTTCCGCTGGAATAAATAACAATAAAGTTTTTGTTCAGATTGCTACAACGCGTTATCTCGTCCTGCGTTTTTTCCGAAAGGTAAAAGTCAAAATCGCCGCTTTCACCCACCAGCTTATGCGCAAAGAACAGCTCTACATCGGCAGACTTCACTTCCGCATCAGATATATCGGTCTTTCTTATTATTTTTTTTCCGTAAACGGCTTTCAGTCCATCCAGGTAATTTATGTGGTCAAAGCCTTTAACAGCGCCGCTTCCCCGTCCTCCGTAAATATTTAAAGCTGCCTCTTCCCCCAGCACTACTATCTTATTAACTTTGGATGGCAATACAGGAAGAATGCGATCTTCATTCTTTAAAAGTGATATTGCTTCTCCTGCGGTTTGAAGCGCCACTTTTTTATGCCCGTCAATTGTTTTCAAATAAGAAAGATCACGGTAAGGCCGGTCATATACACCGGCTTTGAAAAAAGTGTATAAATTTTCTTCCGCCATTTTTGTAAGATGTTTTTCAATAGCTGCTTTTTGAGCCGGGTTCTCCTTAATATATTTCCTGATATAATCAGCAAAGAGATTATTGTTTTCCATAAGTAGGCTATGTCCTGATCCCAGTTCAAGATTTAGTCGATCTGTCCAGTACATACTATTCGCCCAATCGCTCATAATAACTCCTTTGAAAACCAATTTGTCGCGTAAATACTCCTGGGATAAAGGTTTGTTTGCTGCTCCCGGCCATCCGTTTAGCATATTGTTTCCGGTCATCACGGCCAATGCGCCGCCTTTAGTAATAGAGGCAGCAAAAGGAGGCAGATAAATCTCGTGTAATGCCCGTTCGCCGATCTTAATATCAGTTACATGGCGGGCAAACTCGTGCTCGTTGCCTATAAAATGTTTTATTGTAGCAATAGTACCGGTGCTTTGCAGCCCTTTCACATAGTTTACTGACATAGCCGATGCTAGGAAAGGATCTTCTCCAAGATATTCAAAATTTCTTCCTCCCTCTGAGTGCCTGTACATGTTCATTCCTGGTCCTAGTAGCACATTTACACCCCATGCCCTGCATTCTTCGCCAATAGCTTTCGCATAATCATAAGCCAGTTGAGGATTCCAGGTAGCAGCTAACGCTAACCCACATGGAAATGAAGTGGTTTTGGTGATGTTTATACAATAATCTTTTTCATGAATACCTTGCGTTGCATCTGCAAAATAGACAGGCATTAAACCCAGACGAGGAACGGGAGGAAAATAAAATTTTTTCCATCCGCCTGTTAATTCAAGCTTTTCATCAAACGTTAATCGCTTTGCCACGTCTTTGGCGCGGGCTTCGGCGCTGGCATTTTTGTTAAGGTAAACCGCATTTGCCGGCAGGCCCTTACGCATATAAAGCGGACTGAAATCTGCATCGCACAAATTGTATTGAAGTTCATTCTGTGCATTTACTACAGTAACAAACATAGAAAGGACAATTGTCAAGAATATATTTCTTGTATAATCATACATCATAACCTATTGTTTTTTTTATTCATCAACCGTAAAATCTGTTCTTATAATTTTTTGTATCTCCGGTATCGATTTTCTTCAAAAAGGTTTCCATAGAATATTTACCTGGCGCTATTTCAGAAATAGCCGTAATGTAAAGGCATCTGTATCTGTAAGCTGGCACGTTCCTGCTTACATTCAAATTTTATGTTAAGGCCATCTTTTTTTAATTATTCGTAATACCTGGTAAATACCCGAAATGATTATTCTTGTTCCAACAGACTTTTTGTCAGTTTCGGAAATAAATATACCAGTTGTTATCACACTGGCACTACCGGTGCTGATGGTTTTTCTTATATAATTCATAGTACTTGATTAATAGAGACATATTAATAGCATTCATACTATTTAATAGTGCAAATCTTTTTATTTTCATTTCAGCGTGCTAGTTTTATCATGGTACTGTTTAGAAAAGTGTTCTATAAAATGATGTAATTCAGTATAAAATCTTCACTTCTATTGTACAGCAAATAGTGCTTCATGCCGTAATTTCTTACTGGTTCACGTCAAATAAAAACTTACAGATGAAAAAGAATCTGTGGCCCGCAATTTTTTAGATTCCATTTTTACTAACAGCTTCTGCTAATATTATGGTTATTCAAAATAACGATCCGTTTGCGAATTCAATATTTATGGCGGCAACATACATTCGCATACAATTATTTATTATTGTGTTGCATGGAACACATCTTTCCATCCCCAATTACCCAACAGACCAGAACTGCAGATAAAGGCCGCGGAAACCTGCAACTACTTATTTATTGGCCGATGGAAAAGCAGCTATATAAAAGTGTTATAATCAATGGATCAAAGCAGGTATCTTTGCTGCTCATTATAATCCGATACAAGTGAAGTTTACAGAATTTGGTTTTAACGAACAACTGATGGAAGGCATTGAGGCCTCAAACTACGAAACTGCAACACCTATACAGGAACAGGCTATTCCGCATATATTAAATGGAAACGATCTGCTGGCTTTTGCGCAGACAGGTACAGGTAAGACTGCTGCCTTTTTACTGCCTTTGATCAATCAGTTACTAATAAAGGGAACTGATCCTCACAATATTAATGCAATGGTGATTGTGCCAACAAGGGAGCTGGCTATACAGATATCACAGCACCTGGAAGGCCTTTCCTATTTCACGAACCTCAGTTCTATTGCGGTTTATGGCGGGGGAGATGGAAACAATTTCATACAGGAAAAGAAAGCGCTGAGCATGGGCGCTGATATTGTAGTATGCACACCAGGTAAAATGATGGCCCATATTAAGATGGGTTATGTTAAGCTGCAGCACCTCCAATACCTGGTGCTTGATGAAGCCGACCGGATGCTGGATATGGGCTTTTATGATGATATAATGTTCATCATTAACCACCTTCCGGAAAAACGGCAAAATCTTTTATTTTCAGCTACCATGCCTGATAAAATAAAGCTCCTGGCTAAAAGGATCCTGCATCAGCCGGTGGAGATAAGCATTGCCATGAGCAAGCCGCCAGAAAAAATAGTACAGCGTGCCTATATGGTATATGATCAGCAAAAAATCCCTTTGATCCAATATCTGCTCCAGGAAAAGAAATATAAAGCGGTGCTGATATTTTGCAGCAGTAAGCAAAATGTAAAACAGCTGACAAAAGATTTACGGAGGGCCGGTATTAAAGCCGGGGAAATACATAGCGACCTGGAACAGGATTCAAGGGAGGATGTAATGATGAGATATAAAAGCGGCCGCCTGCCGGTATTGGTGGCTACTGATATTTTAAGCCGTGGTATTGACATTGATAATATTGACCTGATCATCAACTTTGATGTGCCGCATGATGGTGAAGACTATGTGCACCGGATAGGCAGAACCGCACGTGCGGAGGCCGATGGCAGCGCCTTTACATTGGTTAACACAAAAGACCAGAGAAAATTCCAGGCTATAGAAAAGCTGATAGGGAAGGAAGTTCAAAAAGATAAAGTACCGGAACATTTGGGTGGCCAACCTGCATATACCCCGGCACCTTTCAGACAGGGCGGTAATAAAAAAAGATATTACAGGAAGCCCGGTAGCAGGCATAAATAGGGGAGGGGGAGTTGACAGTTGACGGAGGAGCGTTGACAGTGGTTTCATCGGCAATTGTGCGATCGTTGAATACATTGAAAATTGCTTATTGCGTATTGAATATTCAACAACCAATGCTCAATACTTAATATTCATCACTTTCAACAACTTTCAACTCCTGGCAATTTCAACACACCAACTTCAGACTTTCGGACCTCGGACTTCCGACCTCAGCACAAAGCCTACAGGAACTGCAGCTGGCTTGCTTTTCTTACCAGCGATGCTACATTACGGCAATCGAATTTACTCAGCAGGTTTTTACGGTGCGTATCTACCGTTGTAATGCTGATATATAGTTTTTCGGCAATCTCGTTATTCGTAAGGCCTTCAGCAATTAATTCCAGCACTTCTTTTTCACGACGGGTAAGCAGGATGGCAGCGGCTTGTGGGCGGATAAGCGTATGAGCAGCTTCACCGCTTAAGTATAATTTACCTTTCATTACTGTATGAATGGCTTCCATCATTTCTTCCCGGGTGGCATTTTTGAGCAGGTATCCCGATGCGCCGTTCTCCATCATCTTGTCGATAAAGCTATACTGGTTAAAAGTGCTCAGCCCTATAATGAATACAAAAGGGAAATTTTCTTTTACTTCCTTGCATAGATCTATCCCGCTTTTATCAGGCAGGTTGATGTCCATTAATATAACATCAGGTTGCTGCTGCCGCAGGAAACCCAGGCAGGATACAGCATTGGTGGCATGCCCCAGCCATACTATCTCCTGCTCGTTCTGAAGAAGGGAGCGGATGCCTTCAATCACCATATAATGGTCATCTACTATAAAAACACTGATGCTCATACCGGTAGTTCTATGAATACCGAAGTTCCGGTATTTTCCTCAGAATAAATATCAATTTTACCTTTCAGAAAATCTGCATGGGCTCATGTTTTAAGTCTATAAATCTGAAAGGGAACTGCTGACAGTCTAAAAACTACCTGCCTATCGGAATTGAAATACTGACAGCCGTATAATTTGAACCAGGCAGATATTTATGCCCGATCTTTACATGCTCGTTTTTTAAAAGTACACGCGCTTTTCTTTTATTAACGCCGGAGCTGATAAAAAACGGTACACTGCCCACCATACTCAAAGCGCCTGCAAAAAACATTGCGCCTCCTATTTTACTCTCAGTATTCGGTTCCCCTCCAAACAGAGTTATATTATTAATACCAATAACAAGGCCTGTTACACCCATCACAGTCCCACCGCCCAGCATTATCCAGGCTGCTGTTTTCTGCCCTTTACTTTTTTTGATGTATTTTTCATAGTCATCAGATCGTACTGTATTTCCTGAGGGGTTTACTATCTGCGCATTCATATTAAAGTGTAATATTAGAAGCCATAAAACCAGGATTATTTGTTTCATAATAAATTCATTTACGGTTTGGAAAAAGATAAGCCATTTCACGTGATCTATTCAAGTGTTAATAGGGTTCCTCCTGATGTATATTGTCCCGGCTTTAAGTTATTAGTAATCGCCGGTGAAAAATTGTCTGTCTGATATACCTGCAAAGGGTTTAGAACCGTTTTAGAGAAAGATCCTCCCATGCAAAGGAACAGGAAGCAAAAGCCTGCATTGGTCTTTGTAGTGGTTTTATTTGGTTCAACCAGATCAATAGAAAAGCTGGTGTTTGTATCATACACTTTAACAGGAACGCGTGCAATGCGTGCCGTTTTATTATTCTCTCCTGTACAAATGCGCTGCACCGAATTAATTAAATACAAAGGACCTATTTTATTCCCGTTACCGCTTACAGATGTAATGCCAATCGCTACTTCACCGCAAATGTTTTTACCGGGAGTGATCGCTACAGACAAATTCATTTCTTTATATACATACAATTTCATCTGCCTGCTATGTTTTTTTCCCGAATTTACTTCTTTAAACTCAACATTGAAAGGGTTGATCCCTATGGAGTTGATGGATATAGTTGCATTATTGCCGGATGCAATAGTTTTACCGTTTACTATCCACTTAACATCTTTTATCTTTCTGTGAAGTTCATTTACGGACAAGGCTACTGAAGTATTATATGGTATCGTAATACTGTTTTCATCTTCATTGATCTTTTGGCCGCCATTTGCAGTGGCTGATAACCGGAAAAATTCATCCGACAGGCCATCATCCTTAAAATCTGTATCAGGATTAAGCGGATGAGGGAAAATACCCTTCTTACTGCAGCTTATCACTACAATAAGAACTAATGCCAATGTAACAAATTTAAAATTTTTCATGTTCCAGCTATTTTATATGAACCAAAACCTCACAACCAAATCTTATAACAAAGTAACTTCCGAAAAAACGGAAAGTCAATCCCGTAAAT
>DAOLFI010000068.1:0-9431 GCA_035326385.1 Niabella sp. | reverse complement strand
TCAAGCAGTTAGCCTTCGACAAGCTCAGGCTGACAATACTTTTTGGTCAGCCCCAGAGCAGTGTTTCGCAGAACAGTTATTTTCTTTTCACCAGCTTCGCTTTTTTAATCACTATATCTTTCAAAGGCCTGTCTTTATCAGCTCCTTTACTGGTAGATACAGCAGCAATTTTGTCAATAATGCTGATACCTTCTGTTACTTCTCCAAATACCGTATAGTTTTGATCTAAATGCGGGGAGCCTCCCAATGTTTGATAAACATCCCGGTGAGCCCGGGGTATTTTCCTTCCGTTCAGCCTTTTCACTTCCAGAGTGTCTAATCCTCCGGGCGTCCATACTTTGCCCTGCACTATATAAAACTGGCTGCCGCTGCTGGCTTTTGCCGGATTTACCTCATCTCCTTCACGTGCTGCAGCTATAACGCCTTTTTTGTGAAAAAGGTCGGGGCTGAATTCAGCCGGTACGGTATAACCAGGGCTGCCTTCGCCCAAAGGGCGGCCCGGTGCAGCTTTGTGGCTGTCAGGGTCACCAGCCTGTATCATAAAATGATGGATCACCCGGTGAAACAGTACGCCATTGTAATATTTACTTTTCACCAGCTTTAAAAAGTTATCGCGGTGTAAAGGTGTTTCATCACTAAGCCGTACGCGCATATTACCGTAATTGGTTTCGATTAAAACCTCCTTTTTATAATCTGCCTTGCGCAATTTGCTTTGCGATGTACAGCTAAAAAGAAATACGGCGGATAACAGAAATAACAACAGGCGCATTAAAAATCGTTTTCTTCAAAATAAAGCAATACATGGTCTTTCAGGAAGTTTTCCTGCTCAAAAGGGTTCAGGTCAGGCATAGGCTTTAGTTGTTTATAGTGAGGCCATCCATCTTTATCAACACTTTCCAGCTCATAGTAACCGCTGGGGGTCAGCAAGCGGCATATCGCTATGTGCATCAGATCCTGTTTTTGCTCTTTTGTAAATTTCTCTTTTAAGCCTAATTCCTGTATGCCGATCAGGAAAAGTATAGTTTCCATATCGGGCTTCTTGCCAAAACGCTCCACCAGTTTCGCTTCTAATGTCCACCAGCGCACCTGTAAATCATCATTGTTAAACATGAGTGCAAAAGTAAGTGTTTACTTACTGATGAGGAAGCAGCTTCTTTTCAGTTTCCCTTCAAAATCGAACGGTGTAGTGGGGTTGGTTATATTTTTGATATTGGACGCCGGAATATTTTTTGCATCCAGCTCAAATTTTGTGTAATTATTGCTGAAATAGAGCAATCCTCCCGGTGACAATGCTTTAAGGCAATTTCTGATCAGGCTTGCATGATCGCGCTGAATATCTAAAATGCCGTCCATTTTTTTGCTGTTGCTGAAAGTGGGCGGGTCCATAACAATGATGTCGAACGAGCCGGGTGTTATTTCCTCAAGATATTGCAAAACATCGGCAACAATAAAGTGATATTTGTCAGGGGTGCTAAAACCGTTTTCCTGCATGTTTTTTGCAGCCCAGTTGATATAGGTGTTAGATAAGTCAACGGTTGTAACCTGCAAAGCGCCGCCCGCCGCTGCATATACTGAAAAGGAGCCGGTATAGGCAAAAAGATTGAGCATCCGTTTACCTGCGCATTGTTCCATTACCATTTTGCGTGTAATGCGGTGATCTAAAAACAGCCCGGTATCTAAATAATCAGAAAGATTGATAATAAATTTTAAACCGTTCTCCTGCACTGTAAATTCAGCTTTAGCTTCACCGGTTTTCTGGTATTGGCCTTCACGCCCGGTCTTGCGCTGGCGGAGCTTTGTAAAGATCAGGTCAGGCTGAACATCCAGCACTTCAGACATTATTGATATGCTTTGTTCCATCCAGTACCGGTGCGCCTCTTCATTCAGCTGGTGGTTGCGCTTGTATTCAGAAACATAAAGCTTGTCTTCATATTTTTCAATAATAAAGGGAAACTCCGGCAGGTCGTGGTCGTAAATGCGATAGCAGGAAATATTTTGCTTTCTTGCTGTTTTAGATAAATGCCTGTAAATCTTTGTCAGGCGATTTTTAAACATTTCAAACTTATCTGCGCCACTCATCAATGAAATTTTTTTACGAATTTAGCGGTTGCTTTTTAGTTGACAAGTTGAAAGGTTAATAAGTTAACAGGCACACTCCCTTTTCAACCTTTCAACTTTTAAATTTTTTCACTATCCAATACGCAATTGTAGATATAGAAACCACGGGCTCGTATGCAGCTGCCAACGGAATTACAGAGATCTGTATCGTGGTTCTTGATGGGAGTGAGATAGTACAGCGCTATGAAACGTTAATTAACCCGTTGCACCAGATACCTTATTTTATCCAGGCCATGACGGGCATTACCAATGAAATGGTAATGGATGCGCCTGTGTTTGAAGACGTGGCAGCCGAAATTTATGAAATACTGAAGGATAAGGTTTTTGTGGCGCACAATGTCAACTTCGATTATTCTTTTATCCGAAGCCAGTTGCAATACTGTGGTTACCAGTATGATGCCGGTAAACTTTGCACGGTAAGGCTCAGCCGGAAAATATTGCCGGGCTACCAGTCTTACAGTCTGGGTAAACTTTGTAATGCTTTAGGCATTGACCACATTAATCATCACCGTGCCGGAGGAGATGCGGATGCAACAGCAACGTTATTTAAAATGCTGCTGGAAAATGACGGATCTGGGCATATTGCAAAAAGCCTGAAGCGCACATCCCGCGAGCATATTTTACCTCCTAATGTTCCTAAAACCGATTTTGAGCAGTTGCCCTATACAGCAGGTGTATATTATTTTCATGATGAGAAAGGTAAAGTGGTTTATGTAGGTAAGGCTAAAAATATCCGCTACCGGGTAAGCAGTCATTTCAGTAACAATGCTACAACAAGACAGAAGCAAAATTTTATGCGCTATGTATATCGCATCAGTTTTGAGGAATGTGGTACGGAGCTGATGGCTGCGGTAAAAGAATCTTCAGAAATTAAAAAGCTATGGCCACGGTTTAATGCTGCGCAAAAACGGCGGGAAGATGTATATGGTATTATTTGCTACCAGGATCAAACAGGCTATTTACGTTTGGCAATAGATAAAGTGAACAGCCGATATGAGGTAATCAGCTCTTATCATCATATTGAAAACGCAGGGGCCACTTTAAGGCAGCTGGTTCATGACTTTGATTTGTGCCCGCGCCTGTGCTTTTTGAATCATAACCTGTATGATGAAAAGATGCATTCGGTATTATGTAAAGGTGCCTGCGATAAAAAAGAGCCGGCACCTATTTATAACGAACGTGTAGAAAAGGCATTAACTGCCTTACGTAACCTACCGTCCTTTGCAATAATAGATAACGGTATTACGTTCGACGAGCGCTCCTGTATACTGGTATGGCATGGTAAGTTTTACGGCATGGGCTTTATACCCGCAGACATTACCATAGAACATCCTGAAGCCTTTAAAGATATGGTTACACCCTATAAAGAAAACAGTACTATTACCAATATGCTTTTTAGCTATGCTAAGAGATATCCGTCCAAAGTGAAATTTTTTGAAGACTGATGCGGAGTCTGCCGGTTTTTATTTAAACTTGTAGCATTAAAAAATGAAATATATACTGATGAAATATATCCTGGTGGTAGCAACCATTGCTTTATTTGCTTTTCAGCCGGTTAAGAAAAAGAAAGTAATATTTTTTGGAGATTCTATAACGCAGCAGGGCGCCAGGCCGGATGGTTATATCCCTAAAATTGACAGTTTGTGCAAACTGGATAAGCTAAGTGAGCAGTTTGAGTTTGTTGGTAAAGGTATAGGGGGCAATAGGGTATATGACTTGTTCTTGCGTTTCCAGGAAGATGTGCTGGATCAAAAGCCGGATATAGTAATAGTTTATATTGGCATTAATGATGTATGGCATAAGACTACAAGTGGAACTGGCACAGAGTTTAAAAAATTTGGAGCTTTTTATGATAAGATGATTACTAAGATGAAAGCACAGGGAATACAGCCTGTAATGTGCACGCCCTCTGTAATAGGAGAGTATAACGATGATACCAACCTGCAGGACGGGGATCTGAATTTTTATGCTAAATGGATCAGGGAATATACTTCTAAAAATAATATTCCTTTGATTGACCTGAGAAAATCTTTTATGGATTACCTGGATCAAAACAATCCTAAAAATGAAGAGAAAGGAATTCTTACTACCGACCGGGTTCATTTGAATGAAGCCGGCAACCTGTTGGTAGCGCAGGAAATGTGGAAGGTTTTGAAGGGGATAGAAAAATAGTCCATAGGCAATAGTCCATCGACTATGGACTATCGATCAAAAAGAACATCACTTGCAAGCTTTATTCTCCGATTACTCCATTACTAACTGGGTCTTACTGTTTTTGGCGGCTTTCTTTATCGGCCTGTCCAAAGCTGGGCTGAAAGGCATTGATATGCTGAATGTAACCCTTATGGCTATTGTGCTGGGAGGTAAAGCCTCAACAGGCGTAGTACTGCCTTTATTGTGCGTAGCTGATCTGATGGCAGTAAAATACTATCACCGCCATGCGGAATGGAAGCATTTCTGGAAGCTGATACCGTGGATGGTAGCAGGGGTGTTGATTGGTGTATTTGCCGGTCAGCAAATGGATGAGACGTTGTTCAGAAAAATAATGGCTGTGATCATTGTTATTACCGTTATCATTATGTTATACTTGGAAATAAGGAAAACACTTATTGTTCCGGCCAGTAAGCTCTTTGTTTCAGGCATGGGGCTGGTGTCGGGTTTTACTACCATGATAGGCAACCTTGCAGGCGCTTTTTCTAATATCTATTTCCTGGCTATGCGGATGCCCAAGAACAATTTTATTGGTACTGCTGCATGGGTGTTTTTAGCGATCAACTATTTCAAACTTCCCTTCCAGGTATTTTTCTGGAATAATATTACCTTCTCCACACTTAAAACAGACCTGGTGCTGCTGCCTGCACTTATAGCAGGTTTTGTTTCAGGAGTAAGGATCGTGGCTTTGATAAAGGATGATAGTTATCGTAAACTGATCATTTTCCTTACGTTTATTGGCGCGATATTTATTTTCCTGAAGTAGGGAGCAGTAAATAAGAGTGTAGTGAATAGCAAGTAGCAAGTCTGGAATAGGAAGTGGGATTCTGAATGCTTCCGACCTCCGACTCCGGACCTTGGACTTTCCCGACTTCCTGTCTATCTTACTTCTACCAAATAATAATTTTTCTTTCCCTTTTGCAGGAGCAGGTATTTATTATGAAGCAGGTTGGCAGCATTTACTGATAACTGTACATCTTCTACTTTCCTGCGATTGAGCTGCACGCCACCGCCCTGTACCAGCTTACGCGCCTCACCTTTGCTGGCAGTGATGTTTGCATCTGCTAATAAGGAAATGATATCCACCCCCTCTTCAACCCGACTTTTTTCTATAGCAGATTTTATAATGCCGTCCATACCTTCCAGGTCTTCTACGCTCATTTCTTCAGCCGGCTTTGACTGATTGGCAAAAAGTTTTTCGGTAGTAGCAATAGCTTTTTCGTATTCATCGGGACCATGTACAAAAATAGTGATCTCTTTTGCCAGGGCTTTTTGAAGCAGGCGTTTGGAGGCATCGGCTCTATGCGCTTCAATGATCTGGTTGATGGTAGGCTCATCTAAAAAAGTGAAGATCCTGATCCAGTTTTCTGCGTCTGCATCACTGGCATTTAGCCAGAACTGGTAAAACTGGAACGGTGTTGTTCTTTCAGGATCTAACCAAACGTTCCCGCTTTCGGTTTTACCAAACTTGGTGCCATCGGCTTTTTTGATAAGCGGACAAGTAAAAGCAAAAGCCTCTCCCTGTGCCTTACGGCGGATAAATTCAGTACCCGTAGTAATATTACCCCACTGGTCGCTGCCGCCCATTTGCAGTTTACAGCTATTTTCTTTAAACAGGTGGTAAAAATCATAGCCCTGCATCAGTTGGTAAGCAAATTCGGTATAGCTGATGCCCACTTCACCTTCAAAACGCTTTTTAACGCTGTCTTTGGCCATCATATAGTTTACGGTGATATGCTTACCTGCATCCCGCAAAAAATCAATAAAAGAAATATTTTTAAACCAATCATAATTATTGACCATTATAGCCGTATTGGGCTTTGTGGGGTCAAAATCGAGGTATTTCTCTAACTGGGCTTTTATGCCTGCTACGTTGGCTGCTAACTGTTCTTCGGTAAGCAGATTTCTTTCTTCGCTTTTGCCGCTGGGGTCGCCAATCATGCCTGTAGCACCTCCCACCAGTGCAATAGGCCTGTGCCCGGCTCTTTGCATGTGCACCAGTAATAATATAGGTACCAGGCTGCCAATGTGCAGGCTGGTAGCTGTGGGATCGAAGCCAATATACCCTGTAGTGATCTCTTTTTTCAGTTGCTCATCGGTACCAGGTATCATATCCTGCACCATACCGCGCCATTTCAGTTCTTTTATCAGGTCCATAGCGGCAAAAATAAGTTTTTAAACTGTTGGTCGGATAATAATGTGGATTCATGAATTGTGTTGTTCATATTGTCTATATTGTTAATTTCGCAGGAACGTTGTGGTCACTAAAGCCTGGTTAAATCTTATAATAGTAACTGTTTGGTAATAAATAGAAACCTTATATCTTTTGCGAGCTTACTAATGCTAACGGTTTTTGTTTGCAATAATAGTATGGGTCAGTTTCGCAAGTATTCAAATGAATTTTTAAATATTGGCGCAGGTGCGCGCGGCCTTGCTATGGGTAGTGCGCAGGTTGCTTCTGTAACAGATGGAACATCCGGCTACTGGAACCCGGCCGGTTTGGTGAATGTGCAGGGACATACGCAGGTAAATCTCATGCACTCAGAATATTTTGCAGGAATTGGGAAATACGATTTTGTAAATGTGGCATTGCCCACTACCAATGAAAAAAGGGTGCTGGGCTTGACTGCATTGCGGTTTGCGGTGGATGACATTGCCAACACATTGTTCCTGGTGAACCCTGACGGATCGCTGAACTACAATAATATCCAGACCTTTTCATCTGCCGATTATGCTTTTCTTTTATCTTATGGGCAAAATCTGAAAAAAACGGAGAACAGCACAGTGAATTTTGGCGCTAATGCTAAAGTGATCTACCGGGGAGTGGGCAAGTTTGCACAGGCCTGGGGATTTGGCCTGGATGCCGGGCTTCAGATATTTAAAGATAAATGGAGGTTTGGGATAGTGGCTAAAGATATAACCAGCACTTTTAATACCTGGACTTTTAATTTTACGGACAAGGAAAAGGAAGTACTGTATCTTACAAACAATGAAATCCCGGTAAAATCAACCGAGCTTACTTCTCCCCGGTTAACCCTGGGAGCATCGCGGTTATTTAATATAGGTAGCTCATCCACTCTTCTTGCTGAAACCGATTTTGACATAACTTTTGACGGACGCAGAAATACAGTGGTGAGCAGCGATCCTGTGAGTGTGGACCCCAAAGTGGGATTAGAGTATGGCTATAAGAACATTTTTTTGTAAGAGGCGGCATTAATAATTTTCAGCAGGGACTGGCTGATGGGGATACGTTAAACCAGAAAAAAGTATGGATTTACCAGCCGAGCGTGGGCGCCGGATTTAGAATAAAGTCCGTGGTCATTGATTATGCTTTTGCCAACCTGGCTAATCAATCCAATCCATTGTTTACCCATGTTTTTTCTTTAAGGCTTGATATCAGGAAAAAGGAAAAATCTTCTGTATTTCAATAACCGGAAACGCTGATGAAGAAACTGCTATTCATATTATCTTTTTTTTGCTGGCTGACTGCAGGTGCGCAGCAGTTCAATAATGAGTGGATTGACTATTCTAAAACATATTATAAGTTTAAAGTAGGAGCAACGGGGCTTTATCGCATCCCTCAGTCTGTGCTGGCTGCAGCTAACCTGACTAATACGGATGTGTCTCAGTTCCAGCTATGGAGAAACGGCCAGGAAGTGCCTGTTTATACATCAAACCAGACAGGAGTACTTGCTGCCGGGGGATATATAGAGTTTTGGGGTGAGGCCAACGATGGCAAATCTGATCAGGCTTTATACAGGAACGCAAATGATCATATCAATAACAGCAAGAGCTTATTTACCGATACTGCGGCGTATTTTTTAACTGTAAATCCGGCGGGTAATAATAAGCGGCTTGTTCCCACAACCAACAGTATACCCACAGGAGTAGGTGCTGAACTTTATTTTATGTACACCGCACGTACCTATTTTAATGAAACCATACATCTCGGACCTTTTTCAGGTGGCGTTTCAGATGCTACTTACTCAGCATCTTTTGAAGGAGGAGAGGGGTGGACCTCCAATGAGATTTCTGAAAATCAGACAAAGAGTTTCACTTATACTAATCTTTTCCCTTATACAGCAGGAAGTGCCCCCTCCATGCAGGTAAAAATGAACGTGGTTGGCAACAGCCCCAACAGTCGCACGGTTCAGATGCAGCTAAATAGTACTCAGGTTTTTAACAGTAACCTGGCAGGTTTTTCTTATTCCCGGTTGTCTGCTGCAGTACCTGTATCAGCCTTAACAGGTACAACAGAGAACCTTTCTGTAAAAAATGTTACAAGCGTTGCTAATAACAGGATCAAAATAGCTTCGGTTGAGATTACTTATCCGCGAACATTTAATTTTGGTGGATCAGGCAATTTCAGGTTTGAACTGTCTGCCGGCAGTGGTAAGTACCTGGAAATAGCAGGCTTTAATTATTCCGGAGTACCGGTACTGTATGACCTGGCTAACGGAAGGCGCTATGAAGCTAATGTTTCTACCCCATCGCTGGTTAAATTATACGTGCAGTCAGGTGCTGCAGCTCCTGACCTGGTACTGGTAAATACTGCTGCGTCCAATATTAAAACAATCGGAAGCCTGGAAACAAGGAATTTCATCAATTACGTTGCAGCAGAAAACCAGGGAAATTACCTGATTGTTACACATAAAGCTATTGTAAACGGGGCAAACGGCACCCAACCGGTAGAGGAGTACAGGGCATATCGCAGTTCTGCTGCAGGCGGTGGCTATAACGCAAAGGTTTTCCTGATTGACGAACTAACTGATCAATTTGCTTATGGTATAAAAAGCAGTCCCCTGGCTGTTAGGAACCTTATACGTTTTGCCAGAAATAAATTTTCCGCACCTCCGAAAAGTGTATTTATTGCCGGCAAAGGGGTGAAATATACTTCAGCGCGTTATAATGAATCTTCCCAGGTAACAGAAAAGCTCAACCTGGTTCCAACATTTGGGGAGCCGGCCTCTGATATATTGCTGGCAGCAGAAGGCAGCAGTTCCATACCCTTAACACCAATAGGCCGTGTATCAGTTGTAAATGGGAATGAATTGGCACTGTACCTGGAAAAAGTGAAGCAATATGAGCAGCAATTAACGCCT
>DAOLFI010000898.1:0-1941 GCA_035326385.1 Niabella sp. | reverse complement strand
ATCTTTACCATGCCCTTTTCCTCTGTTTCAGGGAAGCGGCCCTGACTATTCCGCCTGATGATATTAGTAATACGCAGCACCAGTTCATCTATATCAAACGGCTTATTAATGTAATCATCTGCGCCCAGTTTCAGTCCAGTAATACGATCTTTCTTTTCATTTCTGGATGTGAGAAAAAGAAAAGGAATTTTATCATTCACTTTCTTAATCTCTTCTGCAAATTCAAAACCGCTCATACCCGGCAATTGTATGTCTGTAATCAGTAAATCATAATAATCCCGTGCCTGTTTAAAAATTTCTAATGCGCCTTCTGCCGTGGTTCTCAGCTCTACCTCAAAATTCATAAGTTGAAGATATTGCTTCACCACATTGCCCAGGTCTATTTCATCTTCTACAAAAAGAATTTTACTTTTCATCTGTTTTATAATAATTAAAACAATTTAATATACTCTTCTCAAAGTGGGATGATGATGCTGAAGTCGGTTCCTTCTTTTTCAACAGTATCGAAATGCAGCTGCCAGCGATGAGCTTCTATACATTGCTTGGTATAATACAGCCCCAACCCTAATCCCTTTACTGCCTTATTTTCTATAGATTTGGTGTTGCGATAAAATTTATCAAAAATATTCTTAAACTCATCAGCTGGTATTCCCACACCATTATCAGCTATATGCACAGTAAGGTTTTTCTCATTCTCAGTTGTAAAAACTGTAACACGCTTTGTTGTGCTGGTATTATATTTAACCCCATTTTCGATAATATTAATAATCATCGTTGTTACCCAGAATTTATCAAGCCATATGGTATGTTTATTTCCAGACGGCTTAAAACAGACGTCAACCTGGCTGTTATCGGCCTGTATCATGTAATCATCCACTACTTCACGTAAAAGCTCTTCTATTATCACTGGTTCTTTCTGCAAAGTGGATTCATTCATCATTGTGATATCTATCACCTGCCGGAACAGGCTATTCAGGCGCTCTGCCTGGCGCCCGATAACTCCAGTAAGAGAAGCGACCATTTCTGGGTTTTCTTTTACCTGACCTTTTTCCAGTGTTTTATTAGCAACAATAATAGCGGACAAAGGTGTTTGAAATTCGTGGTTAATACTATTAACAAAATCGGATTTCATTTCGGCCAGTTTTTTTTGCTTTGACCAGCTTCTGAAAGTAATGTAAAATATTGTAGCTAAAGAAAGAACAGAAAAGAGGGAAAGCAAAAAAGTAGGTAACATCCGGGCTATGATTGCCCGTGTACGATGAGGAGTGTCGATGTATAACGAAAAGCCTATCCTATTAGAATAAGGTGTAGGGGTACTGATAGTAATGGCAGAAACCAGGCTGGAGGGTTTTGCTGTTTTCAAAGATCCGCTTACTATAATCCCGCTGTTTTGATAAGACTTATCAAGGCCATCATACAACTTCGACTTATCGTAAAGTGTAATATACTGGCTTCCGTTAAAAGTTATACTAATATGATCAACCTTCGAGAGCCATATAAGATCGTTCGCCAGTTTATTATTTTTTATAACAACGTCCATCAAACTGTCTACATTGCTCCTGGCCCGCAGGCTTCTGGCAATACTATCAACAACAGACAGGCTATACACCTTAAATTTTCCGGGATCCGCAGTATAAAGCCACTCCAGCTTTTTTATATTCCTTTTCAGAAAACTGTCAATGATAGCTTGCCCGCCTGGAAATACTTTATCGTTACGAATGGCATTATTATAATCCTCCTTTATTTGGGTCGACTCTGCTAAAAAAAACTGATCGTTCTTAAGTTCAAAAGTATTATACACTAAAAAATACTGAACAGTTACCAGTATTACAAAACTGGCAATTGCAATAAACCTTATATTAAAAATAAAAGATAGCATTCTGAAAACAGGTATAAAACTACTGATAAAAGAGACATATTAATGATCTTAAAAATCCGTTA
>DAOLFI010000897.1:0-1944 GCA_035326385.1 Niabella sp. | reverse complement strand
GCCCGGGCATAGCGCCGATATAGGTTTTACGATGTCCGCGGATCTCGCTTTCATCATGCAGGCCACCGAGGCTTAAACGGATATATTTACGCCCCAAGGCGCCGGCAATGCTTTTTCCCAGGGAGGTTTTACCAATGCCGGGAGGGCCCAGGAAGCAAAGAATAGGGCTCTTCATATCGCCTTTCAGCTTTAATACTGCAAGGTATTCCAGTATCCTTTCCTTGATCTTTGCCATTCCGTAATGATCATTATCCAGTGTTTTTTGCGCATTTTTCAGGTCATAATGATCTTCTGTATATTCGTCCCAGGGCAGGTCCAGCATCAGGTCCACATGGTTATACACCACCGAGTAATCGGGTGTGCTGGAGTGCATACGCTCCAGCTTTTCAATTCCTTTCTGAAAGGCTTCCCTGGCAGCAGCAGGCCATTTCTTGGCCTCTGCTTTTTTCTGCATTTCTTTTATTTCTTGCGAATTGGGATCCCCGCCCAATTCTTCTTTAATACTTTTTAACTGCTGCTGCAGGAAGTACTCGCGTTGCTGTTTATCCAGCTCGGTACGGGTTTTATTGGTTACTTTGTTTTTAAGCTCTACAAACTGCAGTTCTTTTTGCAGGAGCTCCATCAGGTTGATAGCACGCTGCTTCAGATCAGTAAGCTCTAATAATTTTTGCTTCTCCTGGATGGAAGTATTGAGGTTGCTGCTGACAAAATGAATCAGGAATACCGGGCTTTCTATATTTCTCAGGATGAGGGTGGCCTCAGTGGGTAAATTAGGCGACTGCTGAATGATATTGGCGGCAATATCTTTTATGTTGGAGATATAAGCCTCGAAATCGCTGTCTTTAGGGATCTCGCCCTCTAAGATCTTTGTAGTTCTTGCCTTAAAATAGGGATCGCCCGTAGTTATTTCATTGATGGTAAACTTGCTGCGCCCCTGTATGATAACAGTGGTGCCCCCATCGGGCATCTTGATCAGCTTGATGATTTTGGCAATGGTGCCTATACGCTCCAGGTCGCTGGCAGCAGGTTCTTCTACGGCAGCATCTTTTTGGGCTACTACACCAATCAGCTTATCTCCTTTGTACGCATCATTTACTGCCTGGATGCTTTTATCGCGGCCAACAGTGATAGGAAGCACTACGCCGGGGAACAAAACCGTATTTCTCAGAGGAAGAATAGCTATTTCATCAGGAATAATGTCCTGGCTGTCATCTGTATCATTTTCATTAAGCGGGAATATCGGCATAAAATCCATATCATCTTCAGGCTTCAAAATCACTTTACTAAAATCCATAATTTTATTTTTTGAGACAAACTGTCATATCCCTGTTTTACAACATCTATTTAATGCTGTAAACGGCAGGGAACATTATTTGGCAATATTAATGCCATCGGCCTGATTTCCGAAAACTTGGCGTAATAAAATTTACGAAATAGGGAGGAGTGACAGAAAAGCCACTGTCACAGAGTCTATTCCCAGAAGTTGCTGGCAGACCTCAGTGGTATTCTGTAAATTATGGATCATTTGCCATAAGCAAAGAGCCGTAAGAAAACTATGGGGCAATATTTTAAACAGGCTCTAAAATGCAATACCTACGCTGAACTGCAGCGCCTGGTTTTTCCATTGGTCCTGTACGGCAACGTCCTTGATATCGCTCAGGCCAATTACATAGCGCGCTGTCAGCCTGAAGGAGCTGATGTTTAGGCCAGCACCACCTACCATTGAAAAATCGCCTTTTTTAAAGGCTTGTTCGCCATTTTCCAGGAGGTTCTTTTCTTTATTCATAAGAATACCAAACTGCGGGCCCGCTTCTATGTGCAAAGGGCCGATAAGGCGAAGGTTAACAAGAATGGGAACGGATAAATAGTTAAGCTTTGCTTTAACCTGGGCATTATTAAAATCGGGCAGTGTACGGGTAAAAGAAGTAGCTGTAGTACTGGTAG
>DAOLFI010000896.1:0-1952 GCA_035326385.1 Niabella sp. | reverse complement strand
GAGTGATTTTGTTGGCCATTCGGCAGCGATTGGTGAGGTTTTATATAAAGTGAAAAAGATTGCACCTACTGATGCCAATATCCTTATCCTGGGAGAAAACGGAACCGGTAAAGACATGATCGCACATGCCATTCACCAGCAATCATTAAGAAATAAGGGGCCCTTTATAAAAGTTGATGTAGGAGCGCTTACATCCAGCCTGTTTGAAAGTGAGCTTTTTGGCCATAAAAAAGGCGCTTTTACTGATGCCCGTGAAGACAGGCCGGGCCGCTTTGAAATGGCATCGGGAGGAACTTTGTTTTTGGATGAGATAGGAAATATATCATTGCCACAACAGGCCAGGCTGCTCAGTGTGCTGCAAAACCGTGTAGTGTACCGTTTAGGCAGCAATGAAGGCCGGCAGGTGGATATAAGGCTGATATGCGCTACTAACCTGCCGATGCAGGAACTGGCCAATGAGAGCAGGTTTCGTAAAGACCTTATTTACCGCATCAATACTGTTGAGATTACTTTGCCGCCTTTGCGCGAAAGAAAAGAAGACATTTTGCCACTGGCAGCGCATTTCTGTAAGGTTTATTGTGCTAAATACCTGAAACCTTTATTGCTGCTAAGCGGACCGGCCAAGGATAAGCTGTTGCAGTACTATTACCCTGGCAATGTGAGGGAGCTGCAATATGCTATAGAACGTGCCGTAATCATGTGCGAGAGCGATGCCTTGCAGGCTGGCGATATTATTTTCTCACCGATAGAAAAACACATCCATGCAAATGAGCAGCCACATACTACCAACCTGGAACTACTTGAAAAAAGTACCATCATTAAAGTAATAGAAAAGTATGACGGCAATATTACAAGGGCTGCAAAAGAGCTGGGACTTACGCGAACTGCACTGTACAGGCGTTTAAGCAAATACGATATTTAACCGATGAAGGCAAAACAACAATACAGGCTTAAATATGCGTTGCGCTTGGTCGTATTGTTTGCGTCGCTGTTTTTAACAGCATGGTTTTTTATAAGAGGCCCCTACATGGCAGCATCAATACTGCTTGTACTTTCCGTATGGCAATGCTATATCTTTTATAAAAAGGCATTGCTGCCTTTTAAAGAGCTGGACGATTTTGCATCAGCTGTAAGATACCGCGACTTTTCGCGGCATTACAATGCAGTTAATGCGCCGGCAGAGCTGCAGGCGCTCCGGCAGGATTTCAATACTATTAACCAGGCTTTTAAATCAATCACCCGTGAAAAGGAAGCACAATATCAATACCTGCAAAAGATACTGGAGCTGATACAAACCGGGATCCTTTTATACGAAGAGGAAAACCATAAAGTGATCTGGGCAAATGAATCGTTAAAGAAAATAACGCAAATACCCTATATACCTAACCTGCACCTGCTTGAAAGGAAGAATGAGGCTTTATATAATGCTATCTTAGACTTGGAACCGGGGAACAATAATGTATTATTGCTGGACGGAGAGCAGATAAAGATCATGCTTTCTGCTACCTCTTTCCAGACGGAAGGTAAAAATTACAAGCTGGTAGCGCTTCAGAACATTAACGAAGCGCTTGATGAAAATGAAGCACGGTCATGGAAAAAATTGCTGAGTGTGATGACGCATGAGATCATGAATTCCGTAGCACCTATCGCGTCCCTTGCCGAAACGCTGAAGCAGCAGTTACAGGCAGATGCCGAAACAGGCGGCCCCCTGAAAGAAGATATAGCACTGGGCATAGAAACCATACAGCGCCGCAGCGAAGGGTTGCTGCAGTTTGCTGCCTCTTACAGAACACTTAACAAAATAACAGCATCACATAAGCAGGATATCCTGATTGGCGGCATGTTTGAAAATATTATTCAGCTGCTATTGCCGAAACTTGAGCAAAGAGGTATTATTGCTGATATTATACTTAAAGATCCGTTATTAACGCTGAGCGCCGACCGCCACCTGG